>DATMBD010000252.1:0-3507 GCA_035559355.1 Dehalococcoidia bacterium | reverse complement strand
ATCTTCCACGTTGGCGGCATCGGCTATCGCTCCTTGGCGTATTGGGAGTCGTATCTCCTCATCGCTTTTTTCGCCACGTTTGGGCTGGTCAGCCTGCGGCTGGCGATAAACCCGCGCGATCGGCGCATCTACCGCGTGCCTGCCGGGCCGGACATCTAGAGGTTCCGAGCCAGGAATCATCAGGGGAGCCCATCCTGGGGCCGGAGAGTCGCCGCTTGGGGCAAGACCGTTCCGGCAAGACGATCTTGGCCCAAGTAGCGCCTCGAAGCCGTCGTCTGCGATTTGCGCTCCGTTCTTAAGGTAGAAGCTTGCCCGCGAGCGGTGCCCGGCAGGAGCCCAACGCTCGGAAGGCGGAGCGAGGAAGGCTCGGAGCCCAACAGGGTATGAAGAGAATTACCCGCGGCTTGAAAGCGGCGGCTTGGGCATTAGCCGCGGGATTCACCGCGCAGGGTCCCTTTCAGGCTGGGGGCGGTCGCTTCGGCTTCCCTCGATGACTCGCTAGACGCCGCCTGCAACCGCCGGCACGATGGAGACCTCGTCTCCCGTCTTGAGGGCGGTATCGAGGCCGGCGAGGAAGCGGACGTCCTCGCCGTTGACGTAGACGTTGACGAAGCGGCGGATTTCGCCGCTCTCGTCGCAGATGCGGTCCTTGATGCCGGGGTATTCCGACTCCAGGGCGTCGATGCATTCGCCCAACGTGCCTTCGGAGCCGGCGACGACGTCCAGGTTGTTGGTCAAGCCGCGCAGCGGCGTGGGGATGCGTACCTTTACGGACATTCGCTTACCTCGTTCACTTTACCAGCCCATTCCGCGCTGCCTGATCTGCTGCGCCTGCAAGTCAAAGTCAGGGTCCCGCGGCACCCGTTCGGTCATCTCCGTCGTGAGCGTGGGCAGCTGAGCGCCGACGCCCTCGTGGGCGGACTCCTCGCCGTCAGCGGCGCCGGCGGGCCGCTTTCTCGACCGGCGCAGCACGCGTTGGACTAACCAGACGACCCCGGCGCCGACCGCGACCGGCGTGCCGTAAGCCAAAAGCGCCACGAGAACCGCCATGGCCCCCTCCTACCAGCGGTTGCGCAGCCTCAGGCGGCGCACCTCAGCCTCCAAGGCCGATTCATGCGACGAGGGCGCCTCGCGGTGTCCCTCCAGCCTCCCGAGGTCCGAAAGCCGCATTTCGTTCGCTCGGGCGATCGCCTTCTCGCTGACGCGGGTCCGCAGGAGCAGGAAACGCGAGACGAGGGTGACCACGCCCATCATCAAGAAAGGAAGGGCCAGGCTGAGCAACGCGTCGACCCAGAACATCATGTCGCTTCGCTATCCTTCGATAATGCTGTCTTCGACGGGGTCGACGCGAACGCCCTTCTCCTCCGTCACCCAGCGCACGCCGTCGTCGATGTCCTTCTGGTCCCCCTCCAACTCGAGCACGGCCCAGGCGACCTCGGCGGTGACGTCCGCGCGCCGAATGTTGGTGATCAAGTCGAAGCGCTTGCCGACTTCCCAGATGATCGGCTCCTGGATGCGCTCCGGTGGGAACGTAAATTTCACTCGCAGCTTGGCCATGGCACCAACCCCCGCCGCCCGGCTAGACGGCGCCGGCGGACGCTGACCGTTCATCTTAAGATACACGAGGCTGGCGGCTACCGCAGCCGAGAGCATCAGCCTGCGGGTTCCGGGATCGGCTTTTTCGCCCCGAACCGCTCCAGGAGGGCCGCCTCGAAAGACTCGACGGTCGGCTTTACCTGCAGCGCCGGCGGGACGGCGTCGGCCACGGCTTCTTGGGTCTTGAGCCCGCCGCCGGTGATGCAGGCGACGACAGTCTCCTCCGGCAGGACCTTGCCCTGTTCCACGAGGCGCTTGAGGCCGGCGATGGTAACGCCGCCGGCCGTCTCGGCGAATATGCCCTCGGTCTCGGCAAGGAGCTTGATGCCGTCGACGAGCTCCGGGTCCGTGACCGCGGCGCCGGCGCCTCCCGTCTCGGCGATGATCTTGAGCGTGTAGTAGCCATCCGCGGGGTTGCCGATGGCAAGCGACTTCGCGATCGTATTCGGGCGGACGGGCCGGAAGTTGAGCGTGCCCGCCTCGTACGCCGAGATGATCGGCGAGCAGCCCGCCGCCTGGCAGCCGGACATGCGCGTCCGATGCTCCTCGATGAGGCCGAGCCTGGTCAGCTCCTGGAGGCCTTTGTAGATCTTGCCGAAGAGCGAGCCCGACGCCAGGGGAACGATGCAGTGGTCCGGGGCCCGCCATCCCAGCTGCTCCGCGATCTCGTAGCCCATGGTTTTGGAGCCCTCGGAGTAGTAGGGCCGGACGTTGATGTTGACGAAGGCCCAGCGGTATTTGTCCCCGAGCTCGGCGCAGAGACGGTTGACGTCGTCGTAGGAGCCGTCGACCGCGACGAGATTGGCGCCGTAGATCTTGGAGCCGAGGAGCTTGCCGGCCTCGAGGTCGCTGGGCACGAAGACGAAGGCCTCCATGCCGGCGCGGGCGGCGTGGGCGGAGACGGCGTTGGCGAGGTTGCCAGTGGAGGCGCAGGCCAGCGTCTTGAATCCGAACTCGCGCGCCTTGGTGGAGGCGACGGCGACGACGCGGTCCTTGAAAGACCACGTGGGATTGGCGCAATCGTTCTTGAGGTAGAGGTTTTTCAGGCCGAGAACCTTGCCGAGGTTCTGGGCGCGGAGCAGAGGCGTGAAGCCGGCGTTGAGGTCGACGGGCTCGCCTTCGCAAGGGAGGAGGTCGCGGTACCGCCAGACGGAGTAGGGCCCCCGCTCGATGCTGCTGCGGGTGACGGCCTTCGCCATCGCCTCGTAGTCATAGACGACCTCGAGGGGGCCGAAACAGTACTCGCAGACGTGGTTGGGGCTGAGAGCGTATTCACGGCCGCACTCGCGGCAACGGAGGGCTTTGGCAAAGGACATGGACGATACCTACCTTCTGAAGCGCCTGCCGACGGTCTCGATGCCAAGCGTGGCTGCCAACGGGGGTCCTTCGGAGACGGCGGCCGGCGTCTGATGGCGGGGGTTCGGGGGAGCGTCCTCCCGGCTAGCGGCGCCGGAAGGACGGCGGCATCGCCATGGGGCGATTGTGGCCAGGCCACATCTCGTGTCGGTTCATGGTGGGGCCATCCTAGCAACGGCCGCCCAGGGGGTCAACGCAGATCGTTTATGCGGAACGCCGAAAGGCGGGAAGGGCGAGTTGTGGGCAGGGGACGAATCAACGGGGGAAGGTGACGATGATGCGGTCAGCAAGCGTGCCTGGTCGCCGCTTACTCGCTGGTGGGCTGCAAGCTACTCGCCCCTCAGACTCCATCTGAATGAGAACTTTCTTGTAGTTCGTCTTTATGAAGGGCGTTCCGACATTATGTTCCTCGTAGATTTGACTTACCTTGAGGCTCCGGCCTCGAAATGCTTCGAGCAGTGCATTTGGCAACTGAAGGATCGGGCGATCAAGATCCCAGCTAAATTGAAGCTGGACGGCGCCTTTGGACGGTAGATATTCGAACCTAGGGACGCC
>DATMBD010000251.1:0-2225 GCA_035559355.1 Dehalococcoidia bacterium | reverse complement strand
CCGCCGGACAGGCGCACTCTCGACAGATGGAGGCAGGCATGTCCTTACTGAGGAGCATCAACCGAGACATCCAGGCAGCGCTGGAGCGCGACCCAGCGGCGCGCAGCAGGCTGCAGGTAATCTTGACTTATCCGGGGTTCCACGCCCGCCAGCTTCATCGCCTTGCCCATGCCCTGCATCAGGCAGGCGTGCCGCTTCTGCCTGCCATCGTCGCGTTCCTCAACCGCTTTTTAACGGGCATCGAAATCCACCCCGGTGCCCAAATCGGCGAGGGCCTGTTCATCGACCACGGCATGGGCGTGGTCATCGGCGAGACGGCGGTCATTGGCGACAACTGTCACCTGACGCAAGGCGTCACGCTGGGCGGGACGAGCAACTTGCGGGAGAAGCGGCATCCCACGCTAGGGAACAACGTTGTCGTTGGCGCCGGCGCGAAGATCATCGGCAACATCACCGTGGGCGACCACGCAACCATCGGCGCCGGCTCGGTCGTGGTCAGCAACGTCCCCGCTTACGCCACCGTGGTCGGCGTGCCTGGCAAGGTGATCGCCTACTACGACCCCGGCAACGAGACGAAGATGCGCCTGCCCGACCCCGAATGGGACCGCATCGAGGAGCTAAGCCGGCAACTGGAGGCGCTGAGGGAGCAGGTGGCTGCTCTGGAAGCCGAACTCGCCGCGCACGGCCGTGCCGCGATCGAGGCTGCTCACTCCCTGAGGGCGGGCGACAATTAGCGGCGTGAGGCGAACGCTTCCCTCTGTTACCGATAGCTGGAGGCCTGATGCGACTGCATAACACCCTGACCGGCCGCGTCGAGGAGTTTACGCCTCAGGACGACATGCGCGTCCTGATGTACGTCTGCGGCATCACGCCCTACTCCGAGAGCCATCTCGGCCACGCGATGAGCTACATCGTATTCGACACGCTCCGGCGTTACCTCGAGTATCGCGGCTACCAGGTCCGCCACGTCCAAAACTACACCGACATCGACGACCGCCTGATCATCCGCTCCGAGCGCGAGGGCGTGCCCATGAGCGAGATCGCCGAGCGCTACATCGCCGAGTACGCGCGGGAGATGCAGGAGCTGAACGTCCTCCCCGCCCACGTCTATCCGCGGGCGACCGAGGAGATCCCAACCATCATCGAGATGATCGAAGGGCTCATCGAGAAGGGCTACGCGTACGTGGGACCACCCCGCGATGGTTCGAAGGACGTCTATTTTCGCGTCGAGAAGAAAGAGGACTACGGCAAGCTCTCGAAGCGCAGCCTGGAATCGATGCTCGCCGGCGCGCGCGTGGAGCCCCTGGAGGGCAAGGAGAACCCCATGGACTTCACGCTCTGGAAGGCGGCCAAGCCCGGCGAGCCTTCCTGGGACAGCCCGTGGGGGCCGGGCCGCCCCGGCTGGCACATCGAATGCTCGGCGATGTCTTTCCGCCACTTAGGGCCCCAGATCGACATCCACGGCGGCGGCCACGATCTCATCTTCCCCCACCACGAAAACGAGATCGCTCAGACAGAGGCGTTCACGGGCAAGGTGCCCTTCTCCCGCTACTGGCTGCACAACGGCTGGTTGCAGCTGGGCGAGGAGAAGATGAGCAAGTCGCTCGGCAACATCATCACCATCCGCTCCGCCCTGGATAGGTACGGCGCCGACGCCATCCGCCTCTTCGTGCTCGGCTCCAGTTATCGCAAGCCGCTGTCCTACAGCGAGGAAGCGCTGGAGGCGGCCAAGAACGCGGCCGAGCGTCTGCGCAACGCCGCCTCCGCCGAGGATGCCGGCTCGGGAGAGCCGCTCGACGCTTCCGCGTACAGGGACCGCTTTGTCCAGGCCATGGACGACGACCTGAACACGGCGCAGGCGATCAGCATCCTCTTCGAGCTCGCCCGCGACATCAACCGCGCCCGCGATGCCGGGCGCTCCGTGCGCGAGGCGCAGGCCGTCCTCCGCGAGCTGGCCGGCGTCCTGGGGCTGCGGCTCGAGGCGCCCAGCGACGGCGCGATGGCCGCGGCGCCATTCATCGACCTGCTCGTCTCGCTGCGCAAGGAGCTGCGCGAAGCGAAGCAGTACGCCCTCGCCGACCGCATCCGTTCCGGCCTGGGCGAGCTGGGGATCGTGCTGGAGGACACGCCTTCGGGCACCGTCTGGAAGCCGAAGTGAGGGAGCGCGTCCGGCCTGCGCACAACGGATGGGAAGCGGATAGGCGAGAGGACGTCCTTGTCCGATT
>DATMBD010000250.1:0-3831 GCA_035559355.1 Dehalococcoidia bacterium | reverse complement strand
GATTCGTTGCCAACCCCGGGGGAGTCGGCCAGCCGCGGGACGGGGACCCGCGGGCCGCCTATGCCGTCGTAGATAGCGAAGCGAGGCGGGTCGAGTTCCGGCGGACCGCCTACGACGTGTCCGCGACGCAATCGAAAATGCGCGAAGCGGGCTTGCCGGAGTTCCTCTGGCGGCGTCTGGCCCAGGGCAGGTAAGGAAAAGGAGAAGGCGGCCCGCGGGCCGCCTCGAGTTGTGGAGAAAGGAGTCTATTCCTGCTTGGGCTGCGGTTTGAGGGCCAAGGCGCCGTGCACCGGCGTCAGGTTGGGGCGCGCCGGGCGGCGGATGGGACTGATCTTGGAGTCGTCCGCGGGGATTAGCTCCTCCCGCAGGACCGTCACTTCAGCCGGGGCGGCAATGCCCAGCTTCACGCGGTCTCGTTCCACGCCGAGCACCATGATCTGAATGTTGCCCTGAATGATGATCGACTGGTCGACCTTGCGCGTCAGTATTAGCAATTAGTCACTCCTGTGCCGGGCCTCCGCCGGTGGCCCGGGAATTGTCTCTCCCTCTTGCAGTAGTATCGGCAGGACTGCAAAGGCGAGTAGGGGTCTGGAAGCCCGGCGCCTCAGCGTCCCGAATCCGTTTTCGCGCTGCCCTTAGCGGTAATCGCGGTCCCAGCCGGGGACGGGGTGGTGGGCGACAATCTCCTTGGCTTCGTCTCCGGCCCCAAAGTCGATGCAGTCCTTGTAGGTGGCGTAGATGGCGCGGTCGAGAAGCCGCAGTCCCAGGGGGTTGAGGTCATGGCTGTAGTCGCGCCGCAGCCGCACCAAGCGCTCCAGGCGCTTGACGAAGACGGCCTTGGTGAGACTCCTCGTCGCTCCCGACGAGGGCAACTCGGACGACATCATCTCCTGTCCTCCGCTTCAGGGCCCCTCCGGGAGGGGCGTCGCATGCAAGGCTGGGGGCTAGGCCCCAGCCTCGTCTTCGATGGGTACCGCGTCGAGCGCCACGAGGCCCTTGCGGATGGCGTAGCGGATGAGGTCCGTTCGATTCTTGGCGTGCAGTTTGGTCATGATGTGCGCCCGATGGGCCTCTACCGTCTTCACGCTGATGAACAGCTCATCCGCGATCTTTTGATTCGACCTTCCCTCGGCGATGAGCTGCAGGACTTCGCGCTCGCGAGCCGTGAGCAGTTCGTAGCCGACGCGGCCGGAGTTGCTCTTCAGCTGCCAGAGATAGTCGGTGAGGTCGCCGTCGCCGATGCTGGAGCTGAAGTAGGGGTTGCCGCGGTGAACGGCCTGGATGCCGAGCAGCAGTTCGTCGATCTCCGATTTTTTGATGACGTAGCCGGAGGCGCCGGCCTTCAGGGCGCCGGCGACATGCTCGTCCTCCATGTAGCCCGTGAGCATGAGCACCTTCGTCTTCGGCAGCCGGCGCCTCACCTGGCGAGTCGCCTCGATGCCGTTCAGCCCCGGCATGATCGTGTCCATGAGGATGACGTCTGGGTGGAGTTTCTCGGCCATGTCGACGGCCTCGCGGCCGTTGGACGCCTCGCCCACGACCTCGAGACCTGACTGGGCCTCGAGCATGTAGCGCAGCGCCTGGCGGAGGACGGCGTGGTCATCGGCGATGAGGACCCGAATCGGCGGGTTTGCCGCGCTCCGGGGGCTGTTCTCGGAGCGAGCGATGACGGGGTTGGCGGGGGTGCGGTTCACTGACTCCTCCTTGGCTTGCCCGGTCGAAGGCTTCCTTCCGTCGCGGGCGCGCTCGTCACTTATCGAAGCGACAAGGCGCTTAACCTTTTATCACGCTTCCAGTTCGGCCGACAAGACGGCGACGGACGACGGCCGCGCCCCGCCGGCGGCCGTCGCCACGCCTGCTGGATATCGTTCCGGCAGACCGATCCCGGGATCGAGGTCGTCGAGCACGGCAGGGTAGAACCGGTCGGCGCCGCACTTGCGGCAGCGGGCCTGGATGCGCCCGCCTTCCGGCTGGCCGAGCAGCCATCGGTGCTGACAGGCCTGCTCGCTCGCGACTGCAATCCTGGTTTCCATCTGACGCGCGAAGCATAGTCAGCCGCCGCTAAGGGGCTCCATCGGGGGAAACCCTTAAATTGGGACGATGGGCCCAGCAAACAGGGTCAGCGCGGGAAGAACCCCGTGGCTGCGGCAGCTCTCAAGGGACGGGTTTCCCAGCGCGGGAGACTCTTCATCCGCCGTCTCGGCGCGGCTGTCATCGACCTTCACGCCTCCATAGGGGTGTCCGAGCGGCCGGCCCACTCCGCGAAAGAGGCATCATACATGCGAACGCGTTCGTAACCCAGGAGCTTGAGGACGAGCGCAGACTGCGCCGCTCTGCCGCCGCCTTGTCAGATGGTGACGATTTCCTTCTCGGGCGTGATCCCGCAGGCCTCGAACATCTCCCGTAGTTCGGATTCCGCTTTGAGCCGGCGCACGTCGCCGGGGGCGAGGCTATTCAACCATTCCAGATGGACGGAACCGGGGATGTGGCCGGGCCGTTGGCCGCCTGGGGCCCGCTCGCCGGTCCATTCTGCGTCGGACCGCACGTCCAGGACGACGACGTCCGGCCGGGCGAGGTTCGCGAGGACATAATCGCCGCTGGCGAAGACGCTTTCGTCTACCCGGGGTGTGAAGCGGGCGGGCGCGGCCTTGTGCTCTTCGGCGCTGACGGGCCGCCCTTCCGCCAGCCAGGCCTGCCAGCCGCCGTCCAGGACGCGGACCTTGGTGTGGCCGAAGTAGCGGAGGCACCACCACAGGCGCGAGGCAGAGACGCCGTTCGTGTCGTAGGCGACGACGTCCGTCTCCTCTCCGATGCCCAGCTTTGACATCGCCTCCGCGAACTGCTGCGGCTTCATGACGAAGCGGCGATCGTCCGGGTCCTTGTAGGGCGCGTCCTCCGCGAAGACCGCGCCGGGGATGTGCGCGCGGCGGTAGGCGTCCCGCGTGTCGCAGTCGACGATGCGAAGGCCGGGCGCGTCGAGGTGATTCTGAAGCCAGGCGGTGTCGACTACGAAATCGTCTCGGCGACTGGACATTGGCGTTTTCCTCGTTTCTTCTTCGACGAGCTTGGCCGCAGGGGGAAGCGAGCTCGCCAGCGCTGGCCGGCTAGTCCTTGACTATGGGCGTGTCGTCGCGGTTGCCCCACTCGCCGAAGGAGCCATCGTAGTTGCGGACGTTCTCATATCCCAGGAGCCGGAGGGTCAGCGCAGACTGCGCTGCTCGGATGCCGCCCTGTCAGACGGTGATGATTTCCTTGTCGGGCGTGATCCCGGCTGCCTCGAACATCTGGCGCAGCTCGTCGGGCGACTTGAATTTCCGGACGTCGTCGGCTTCGACGTTGTTGAGCCATTCGATGTGCACGGCGCCCGGCATGTGGCCCTGACGCTTGTTGCCGCGGGTATTCGTCCCGTCCCATTCACCGTCGGAGCGGACGTCGAGGACGACGACGTCAGGTTTGCCCAGCTGCGACAGGATGTACTCGGCTGTGGCCAGATGAGATTCGTTGACGCGCGGCGTGAAGGGGCCAGCCTGGACCTTCGGCTCGGCCATCGTGATCGGGCGGCCCTCCTTGAGCCACAGGTTCCAACCACCGTTCAGCACTTTGACGTTCTCGTGACCGTAGTAGTTGAGGCACCACCAGAGGCGGCCTGCCGTCAGGGAACCATTCGCGTCGTAGGCGACCACCAGCGTCTCGTCGCCGATGCCGAGGCGCGCCATTTCGGCCGCGAATTGCTCCGGCGTCATCACGAAGCGACGGTCGTCCGGGTTCTTGAAGTAGTTGTCGACGGGGCAGACGGCGCCGGGGATGTGGGCCCGGCGGTAGGCGTCGCGG
>DATMBD010000249.1:0-2664 GCA_035559355.1 Dehalococcoidia bacterium | reverse complement strand
ATTGTGGCCAGGCCACATCTCGTGTCGGTTCATGGTGGGGCCATCCTAGCAACGGCCGCCCAGGGGGTCAACGCAGATCGTTTATGCGGAACGCCGAAAGGCGGAAAGGGGGATTTGTGGACCGGGGACGATGGTGGATCGCGGTTAACCCAGCTCCCGCAGCTGGCGGGTGGCCTCCTGAAGCAGCGCCTGGCAGTGGCGCGCGAAGCCGATGAGCAGCCTCAGCTCCTCGTCCGTGTACCGGCTACACTCCCGCTTGAAGCCTTCGGAGAGCTGCTCGAAGATCGGCGCGACGTCTTTCTGAACGCGTTCGGGCGTGGGGCGGACGATGATGCGGCGGCGGTCCCCCGGATCGTGCTCCCGCTTCACGAACCCGGCGTGCTCCAGCCGGTCCAGGACGCCGGTGACCGCCCCAGTGGTAAGGCGCGTGATCCGGGCCAGGGCGCCAGGCGTCATCGGCTCCGGCTCGCCGGCCAGATGGCACTTCAGGATGAGGTCAAGGCATTTGTGGTCGGTGGGATTCAGGTGAAGACGGTCGGCCACGGCCTGGTGGTAGAAGACCGTCCAGGCGCTCTGAGCCTGCGTCTCTTCCTGGAGCTTCTGAATCAGGCCACCGCGGTCCAGATTTTCGATTTCTTCGTCGAAAGCGCTTGACACAGCGCCCCTCTCCCCTTACCGTGTAACTATCTTAGTTGCTGAGATGCTTATCACGTCAGCAACCTCACGATTAAGAGTCTAACAAATCGAGGAGGTCCGCCGCTATGACCCCGAACGCCTGTCAGGCGCGGCCTCGATGATGGTGTCCCTTCCCGCCTCATCCGAGTCCGCCTCCCGCCTCATCTCCTGACACGACGCTGTCAGCATAGATAACCGATAGGCGTTACCTACTGACAACCCGCTGTCAGCAGGCGCCCTGCATCCTTGTGTCTCGCGGGCGGCCGCCCGCATCCCAATCCCCGATTCGCGCACGGAGGTTCCCTCATGCCCTTCGCTAGACCGCATGTCGAATACAAATGGCTGGTCGGCGTCGTCTACGTCCTGGCCCTGTTCATGGACCTGCTGGACATGACCGTCATCAACGTGGCAATCCCGACTCTGGCACGGGAGTTCGCGGCCGGGACGACCACGATCGAGTGGGTCGTCACAGGCTATCTCTTGAGCCTGGCGCTGTTCATCCCCGTGTCCGGCTGGCTCGGCGACCGCTTCGGCACGAAGCGAGTCTTTCTCACCGCCCTGTCATTGTTCATCGCTGGCTCCCTGCTCTGCGGCGTGGCGTGGGATATCGAGTCGCTGATCGCCTTCCGTGTCCTCCAGGGAATCGGCGGCGGCATGCTGACGCCCGTGGGCATGACGATGCTGTTCCGCGCCTTCCCGCCCAGCGAGCGGGCCGCGGCCTCCGCCGTTCTGGCCATCCCGATCACAGTAGCTCCGGCGCTGGGCCCAGTGCTCGGCGGCTACCTCGTCGATTACCACGACTGGCGCTGGATCTTCTTCATCAACATCCCCATCGGCACGATCGCCCTGGTCGCCGCAACGGCTCTCCTCCGCGAGGAAAGGCAGGAGGCGGCTGGCCGCCTGGACGTGCCCGGATTCGCGCTCGCCGGCGCGGGTCTGGTCTCGCTCATGTACGCGCTCGCCGAAGCCGGGTTGCACGGTTTCGGCGACCGCGAAGTGCTCTCGTTCGGCGCGGCCGGGCTGGCTCTGCTTGCGGCCTTCGTTGTCGTCGAGCTGAGGGCGGCCGAGCCCATGATCGACGTCCGCCTTCTGACCGACAAGCTGTTCGGGGCGGCGAACGTCATCCAGCTGGTCGGGAATGCGGCGATCATGGGCGGGTTCTTCCTGCTGCCGCTTTTCCTCCAGACGCAGCGCGGCCAGAGCGCCTTCGACGTGGGCCTGATCATCTTCCCGATGGCCGTCGGCGTGGCCGTCATGGCCCAACCCGCCGCCAGGCTCTATCCGAAGGTCGGCCCCCGGAGGATGATGCTCGCCGGGTTCACCGGCCAGATGGTCATGACCGGCGCGCTGGCGCTCGCGCTCCCCGGCCGGCGCCTCTGCAAGGTGGAAGCCGCCGGCCGCGGCCGCCTTCGCGTCGTCGATGAGCAGGCAGGCGAGGATACCCGGCACCGAGAGCGCCGCCGCGAAGATGAACGCGTCATGGAAGGCCGTGAGCGCGGCTCCGCGAGTCGCCGGGTCGCCAAGGCCGGCGCCGTGGAAGTCGAGCCGGTTCGTGAGGACGGTGGCGAGAATCGCCACGCCGAGGCTCGCAGCCACCTGTCTGCCGACGCTGAACAGCGAACTGGCGCGGCCCGTCGCCTCCGGGCTGATCGTCGCGAAGGTCGCCGCCTGCATGGGCACGATCAAGAGGCCGAAGAAGAGGCCGCGGACGAACATGTTCGCGGCGATCAGCCAATCGCTGGTTCCGTAGCCGACGAGCGCCAGCGCGCCGGTCATGACCATCTGGCCGGTGAACCCGGCGAGCATCATCCTCCGGGGGCCGACCTTCGGATAGAGCCTGGCGGCGGGTTGGGCCATGACGGCAACGCCGACGGCCATCGGGAAGATGATCAGGCCCACGTCGAAGGCGCTCTGGCCGCGCTGCGTCTGGAGGAAGAGCGGCAGCAGGAAGAAGCCGCCCATGATCGCCGCGTTGCCGACGAGCTGGAT
>DATMBD010000248.1:0-15089 GCA_035559355.1 Dehalococcoidia bacterium | reverse complement strand
GGCTTCGGCCGAAGCAGTCGAATTCGGCGCTATTCAACGAACTCTACCACCTTATCCAGCGGCGGCTAGGTATCACCGTGTATCGGCATCAACGCCAGGATCGGGACCCCCACCTCAAGATTCGTTGCGAGGATTTCCAGGAGATTGGCTTCGGCATTGATTGGTGGGACGAGTTGGTGGAGGCAGGAGCCGACTATAACTTTGCTCTGTTCCCGCAACTTCCGTTGACGCCAATCGTACCCTAGGCCGTTGGGCCGCTGTTCTCCCAATCGCTGTTCTCCCAATGAGGAAGCGCCGCGCCGGACAAAGAGTACCGACCTCCTCTTGCGACGGAAATCGACAGCACCAACCCCGTCTAAATGGTCCGACGCGCGACGGTCAAGCCCGAGATGAGGCGAATCCCACGGGACTTATCGGGTCGCCACACCGGGCAAGCCGCCGCGCGCCCTTTCCCCGCCCTTAGTTCGCCGCCGCGACCGCCTCGATCACGCGCCGCCAGGCCGCGTCGCGGTCGCCCGTGAGCACCGGATGGACGATGACGTCTCCGGGCACGCGGCCGCTTAGCGCTCGCAGGCCCCGGACGGCCGTCTCCTGGCCGCCGTGGACAACCACGTCCTCGAAAAAGGCCTCCGTCAGGCCTGACGCGGGGTCGTGGCCGGCGGCCGCGAACATCGCCGCCCAGGACGGGATGTTGAAGTAGACCCCCACCTGGCTTCGGGCCGCCTCATACGCCGCCGTCCGGTCCGCCTCGACGCAGACCGGCACGTGGAAGTAAAGCGGGGGCGTCTCCCTGCCGGCCTCGGCCGCGCCAGCCGCTATCGCCGGCAGCGCCACCGCTTCGGCGTAGCGCCAGGGCGCCATCCAGGCGATGGCCCCGTCCGAGACCCGCCCGGCGACCCGGAACGCCGTCTCGCCCAGCGCCGAGACCAGGAGCGGCGTCGTCAGCGGCCGGGCGATGCGCGCCTTTGCTGCGTAGAACTCGCCCCGAAAGTCCACGGCGCCTTCTCGCAGCAGCGTCCGCGCCACCGTTACGTACTCGGCAAGGCGGGCCAGCGGCCGCCGCCACGCGGCGCCGAAGGCGTCCGCCATCTGCTGGCTGCCGCCCGTCCCCAGGCCCACCAGCAGCCGCCCCGGCGCCCGCGCCTCGATTGCCTGGACCTCCTGCACCAGCGCCACCGGCTGCCGCGCCCAAATCGGGATGATGGCCGTGCCCAACCTCACGCGCTCCGTCATGCCCGCGGCCACGGCGAGGAGCGTCAGGCCGTCGCGTTCGGTGCCGACGGTCGTCAGCCAGACGGCGGGCACGCCCGCGGCCTCCGCTTCTCGTATGAGCGACAGCGTACGGACGGGGTCCGGCTCGCGGACCAGCAGGCCGATCATTTCGGCTCGGCCGCCAGCGCCGCCTCGACCTGAGCGCGGAACTGCCGCGCCGCGAACTGCAGCAGGCTGAGGGCCGGCACCGTGACGAAGCGGGCGCCCTGGCGGACGAACTCGGCCGTCTGCGCCGGGTTGTTCGGCGAATTGCCGCCGAGCCCGACGGGAATCCCCGCCGCCACGCACTTCGCGACTACCTCGCGGCGGACGCGCTGCACCTCCTCGTCCGGGGGGAAGCCCATGCTCTGGGCCAGGTCGGCCGGCGCGCAGTGGATAACGTCGATGCCGGGCACCTTCAGGATCGCGTCCAGGTTGCGGACGGCCGTTATCTCCTCGACCATCGGGATCACCATCACGTTCTCGTTCAGCCAGCGCGTCGCCTCGACGCGAGACACGCCGACGTTGTAGTCGTGCGCGCGAGTGCTGGCCAGCCCCCGCTCCCCCTCGGGGTAGTAGCGCGCCGCCCGCGCCACAGCCTCGGCCTCCTCGGCCGTATTGACGTGCGGGACGATTACGCCCTGGATGCCGCGGTCGAGGAAGCGCAGGATCGTCGCCGGCTCGTGATCCGGGACGCGCGCCAGCGGCGTGATGCCGAAGGCCTCCGCGGCGCGCACCAGGCCCTCCACCTCGCTCAACGTCATCGGCCCGTGCTCGCAGTCGATCATCACGAAGTCGTAGCCGATGGCCCCGAGGACTTCGATGGTCGACGGCGCGTTCTCGCCGACGATGCCGCCGAAGACGGCCTTCCCTTCGGCGAGCTTCTGCTTCGTGGTGTTGACGCGCATGCTGCTACCTCGTTCCCGGCCAGTCGCCGATGGCTTGCTCTCCCACTCCTCGCGCCGGCCTCGCCTTACTCCCAGCTCTCGCCCACGACGCCAGCGGCGTACAACCGCTCGATCTCCTCCTCCGTCATGCCGAGGACGCCGCTGAGGATGAGCCTGGTGTGGCCGCCGGGACGGTCCGCGCCTTCTGTCAGCTTCACAGGCGTCCGAGACAGCTTCACCGGCGAGTTCACCACCCGGAAGCTGCGGCCTTTCCACGAGGGCAGGTCGATCAGCATCTCGCGGTGGTTGACCTGGGGGTCGACGGCGACATCGGCGATCGTCTGCAAGGGGGCGATGAGGAAATGCTCGCCCAGGATCTTAATCCACTCGTCTTTCGTCTTCTGGCGGAACGTCTCGAACAGAATCGGCTCCAGTTCTGCGTGATGCTTCGTCCGGTCGCGGGGATTCTGGAAGCGCGGGTCTCCGATCAGCTCGTCGCGTTCGATCAGGGCGCAGAAGAGGGCCCAATCGCGCACGCCTGCCAGGACAATGTAGCCATCCTTGGTTGGGAAAGCCTGGAAAGGCGTGTTCAGTGGATGACGGGTTCCTATTCGCTGCGGCACTTCGCCTGTCGCGAAATAGCGGACGATCGCGTTTTCGGCCAGGTTGACCTGCGCGTCCAGCATCGCGACGTCGATGTACTGGCCCTTGCCGCTGCGCGACCGCTCGACGAGGGCGGAGAGCACACCCAGCGCCAGGAAGAGGCCGCCCGCCATGTCTCCGATGGAGTAGCCAACGCGCGCCGGCGGGCCGTCCGGATAGCCCGTAATGCTCATCACGCCGCCGAGCCCCTGGACGATGACGTCGACGGCTCCGCGATGCGCGTAGGGACCCGTCTGGCCGAATCCGGAGAGGGACGCGTAGACGATGGCCGGGTTGCGCGCCGAGACCGCTTCGTAGTCCAGGCCGAGGCTTTTCATCGTCCCCGCGGAGAAGTTCTCGACGACGACGTCCGCCTTCTCCGCGAGACGCAAGGCTATCTCCTTGCCCTCCGGATGCTTGAGGTCCAGCAGGATGCTCTGCTTGCCGCGGTTGATGCTGAAGGTGTAGGTGTTGATCCCGTCCACCACGGGGCCGGCTGCCCGCTTGTCCTCGGTCTGGCCGACGACCTCGATCTTCCACACCGTCGCCCCGAGGTCGCAGAGCTGCATCACGCCATAGGGCCCGGCGAGCGCCCAGGTGAAATCGAGGATCTTGATGCCTTCCAGGGGCCCTGGCATGGCGCCAATACTATTCGCGCCGAAGCGGCCGGGCAACACGCGTCACGCCTTTTGCCCCCGTGGCTCGTCGCCGGCTGCGCCTCTTCCCTGCATGGAGCCGGAGGAAGGCAAGCTGGCACGAATCTCCGCTTTGGCTGCGGCCTTCCGTCGGTTAGCCGAGGCGGTAACTCTTACTCGACGAGGACCGAAGGCTCCTCGCCCTCGCCTAGCCTTTCGTAAGTCATCCGGTACAGGTTGGCGTAGATGCCGCCTTTAGCCAGGAGCTCCTCGTGGTTGCCCATCTCGGCGATGCGCCCCTTGTCGAGGACGACGATGCGCGTCGCCTCCCGGATTGTCGAAAGGCGGTGGGCAATGACGAAAGACGTCCGGTCGCGCAGCAGCTCCCGCAGCGCCCGCTGGATGATCACCTCCGTGCGCGTGTCCACGTTTGCCGTCGCTTCGTCCAGGATCAGGATGCGCGGCCGCGCCAGCACGGCGCGCGCAAAACTGATCAGCTGCCGCTGGCCGACAGACAGGTTCTGGCCGCGCTCGTGCAGCATCGTGTCGTAGCCGTGCTCCAGGCGCATGATGAAGTCGTGGGCCCCTACCGCCTTCGCCGCCTCGATGACCTCGTCGTCCGTGGCGTCGAGGCGCCCGTAGAGGATGTTCTCCTTCACCGTGCCCGAGAACAGGAACGGGTCCTGCAGGACCACGCCCGTGCGCCGCGTCAGGGAGGAGCGCTTGATCCGCCTTAGATCGATGCCATCGATAAGGATGCGGCCCCGCGTGACTTCGTAAAAGCGCAGGATCAAGGACGTGAGCGTCGTCTTGCCCGCGCCCGTCGAGCCGACCAACGCGATCGTCTCGCCCGGCTTCACGTCCAGGTTGATGTCGCGCAGGACGGGCACTCCCTCCACGTAGTCGAAGTCGACGTTCTCGAACGTCACTTCGCCGCGGATGTCCTCGAGCTCGACCGCGTCCGGCGCGTCGACGATTTCCGGCTCAGTGTCCAGGACCTCGAATGCGCGGACGCCGCCGGCCATAGCGCGCTGCAGCTGGGTGTACTGCATCACCAGCTCGCGGATCGGCTGGAAGAAGCGGTCGATGGAGAAGATGAACAGCACCAGCGTCTCCAGGCCGTTGGCGCCCAAGTTGCCATTCAGCACCTGGCTGCCGCCGTACAGGACCACGAGCGCCGTCGCTGCCGCTGAGAGCAGCTCCACCATGGGCATCACGGCGGCCTGGAGGCGGCCGGCCTGAATGTTGGCCCGCATGTGGTCCTCGTTGAGGGCATCGAAGCGCTGCGCATTCACGTCCTCGCGGGAGAGGCTCTGGATGACGCGCACGCCGGAAACGTTCTCCTGGAGGCTGGAGTTGACGATGGCGATGGCCTGGCGCACGCGCATGAATGCCTTGCGGGCGTATATCTGCCAGATGAAGGTCACGCCAATGAGCACCGGCACGACACTGAACGTCACCAGCGCCAGCTCCACGTCGCGGCTGGTCACCAGGTAGATGATTACGGCCAGGCCGATGATGTCGCCGAAGATCGTCAGAAAGCCGTTGGTCAACAGCTCCTGCATGGAGGTGACATCGTTCTGGACGCGCGACATCACCCGCCCCACCTCATTGTTGTCGTAGAAGCGCAAGGAGAGCTTCTGGAGGTGGGAGAACATATCCGTGCGGAGCTTGAGCAGGACCCGGTGCCCGACATAGCCGGCGTTGATCAGTTGCATGTAGACGAACAACCAGCCGCAAACGACGAACACCAGGAAAGTGGCGCTGGCCCGGAGAATGCCTCCCTCGTCGCCGCGCACTGCCGCCCCCACGGCAGCGCCGATGAGGGCGGGCTGGAAGTTGAGCATGATCGCGGCGCCAACGACACCGATCGTCGCCAAGACAGCGCGGAGCACGTACGGCCTGACGTAGCGAAGCAGCCGTACTACGACCTCATGGTTGTAGGCTGAGCCCAACTCTTCGTCGTCCCAGGCGTCAACGCTGCGCCGGAGGCCCTGGTTGCCGCCGCGCCAGCCGCCGCCCATGCCGCCGCCCTGCCAGCCGCCCCCCATTCCGCCGCCCCAGAACGCCATATCCGCTCTCCTACTAGCCTTCCTTGCGGCCCTAGCCCGCGCTGCCGTCCACGGGCTGCGAGCCCGTCAGCGCGCTGCCGCTGAAGCGTTTCAGGGCTTCTTCCTGGTCGCGAAGCTCGAGGTCGTAAATTTCCCGGTAGAGGCCGTCCAGGGCGATGAGCTCCTCGTGAGTGCCGCGTTCGGCGATCGTCCCGCCGCGCATGACGAGGATTTGGTCGGCGTTCTTTACAGTCCGCAGCCTCTGGGCGATGACCAGCGTCGTGCGGCCCTTCATCACCGCCGCCAGCGCCTGCTGGATCAAGTACTCCGTTTGCGTGTCCACGCTCGAGGTGGAATCGTCCAGGATCAGAATTTTCGGGTCGAGGAGCAGCGTCCTGGCAATGGAGATGCGCTGCTTCTGGCCGCCCGAGAGGGTAATCCCGCGTTCGCCCACCCACGTGTCGTAGCCCTCCGGCAGCGACATGATGAAGTCGTGAATGCGGGCGATCTTCGCCGCCTCGATGATCTGTTCCTGGGTTGCGTCGACAGCGCCGTAGGCGATGTTGTCCCGGATCGTGGCCGAGAACAGGAACACGTCCTGCTGGATGATGCCGATGTTCGCGCGCAGGGACGTCAGGGTTACGTCCCGCACGTCGATTCCATCGATCGTTATCCTTCCGCCGGTCACGTCGTAGAACCGCGGCAGGAGGTTGACGATCGTCGTCTTGCCGCTTCCCGTCGGGCCCAGCAGGGCGACGACCTTTCCCGCAGGGACTTCGAAGCTCACGTCGCGCAGGACCGGGCTGACCGCGTCGTAGCTGAACGAGACGTTCTCGAAGCGGACGTCACCGCGGATGTCGCGTAGCTCTATGGCGTCCGGCTTCTCCTTGACCGCCGATTCCGCATCCAGGATCTCGAAAATGCGCTCGCCGGAGGCCCCGGCCCGCGCGAACATCTGGACTATGAAGCCGAGCATGCGCATGGGCATGATCATGAGCGTCAGGTAGGAGAGAAACGCGATCAGCTCGCCAGGGCTGAGGTCGCCGTTCGTGATCATCACCGCGCCCACCCAGAGGACGATGACCTGAGAGAGCATGGCGGCGGCCTGGTAGAAGGGATTGCTCTGCGCCTGGATACGGTTTTGGCGAATGTTCCAGTTGAACAGCTCCTCGGCCTCACGGCGGAACTTCTCGTCTTCGTACGGCTCCCGCGAAAACGCCTTGACCACGCGCACGCCGCTCAGGTTCTCCTGCAAGACGGTTGTCAGCCGACCCAATTGCTCCTGAACGCCCATCCACAGCCTTCGGCTCTTGAGCTGAATCCGAATGGACTGCCAAGCGACGAGAGGCATCAGGGACCAAGCGACGAGAGTCAGGACCAAATTCGACGTCACCATGAAGGCGACAGCCACGACAATGCGCAGGATCATGTCCAGCAGGCGCAAGGCGCCAAGCTGAATGAACATTCGCGTGGATTCGACGTCCTGCGTGGCCCGCGACATGAGCTGGCCGGTCTGCTGCTTATCGTGGTAGGCGTAGCTTTGGCGCTGGAGGCGGTCGTAGATTTTGTTGCGCAGGTCGTAGGCTACGTGCTGGCTGAGCCACTCGCCCAGGAACTGCATCCAGTAGGTGAAGACGCCGCGCAGGAGGGCAACGCCGAGGATGGCGCCCGCGGCCAGGAGGAGCGTTTCCGTCTTGCCGGCGTATTCGGGCCTGGCGCGGGCAAGCTCAGTCCCGGCGGCGTGGTCCCTCAGGTTGCCGCGGTCGACGGTCACGGTGTTCCCGTCGATCGCCTTGACCTCCAGCACCTCGTCCCCCAGCCTGAAGCGCTGGCCCACCTGCAGCGACGCCGCGTTGTCGACCAAGATTTGCTCGTCGGCGGCCGTCACCGGCCGCGTGATCGTGACGCCAATCCCGGGGTAGTTGGGCTTCAGGCCCGTGTCTACGGCCCAGCGAAGCAGCTGTGGCATGATCATGGTCGTGACCGCCGTCATGGCGACCACAAACCAGGCGAACACGACCTGCTTCATGTAGGGCCTTAGAAACCCGAGTAGGCGCAGGTGGGTGGACATCCGATGCTGACTCCTTGCTCGGCGGATTGTATCTTATCTTTACGCTAACGTAAAGTATCAAAGCATGATAACGCTTACGCGCTACCAAGTCCGGCCCATGACCGATGCCGACATCGCGCAGGTCACGGAGATCGAACGAGAGTCATTCCCCACGTCCTGGCCGCAGACCGCATACCGCCGCGAACTGTCCAACGACCTCGCTCGCTACCTGGTCGTCGTCGACCGCGCCCACCCGCCCGTGCCACCCGCAGAGCCGCGTAAGCGGAGCTTGCTGGGCATCCTCCGCCGGCCGGAGGCCGCGCCCCAGACGGAGGACTACATCGTCGGCTACGTCGGCGTCTGGCTGCTGGTGGACCAGGCGCACATCGTCGCCATCGCCGTGCGCGAATCCTATCGCCGCCGCGGCCTTGGCGAGCTGTTGCTTTCCGAGGCCATTGAAATGGCCATCGAAAACCACCAGGAGAGCGTGACCCTCGAAGTTCGCCGCAGCAATTACGGCGCCCAGGCCCTTTACGAGAAGTACCGCTTCCTCAAGGTGGGCGTTCGCAAGCGCTACTACTCCGATAACCACGAAGACGCGATCATCATGACCACCCCTCCGATCCAATCGGAGTCCTATCTGGAGCACCTTGCCTACCTGCGCCGGCGACAGGAGCAGCGCTGGGCCCAGCGCGAGGCCGGCGAGGCGTAGAGTTCCTCTTCGGGATTTCGCTGAACGGACCCCGACCGACGGCTAGATGATCCTGCCCGCGGAGCGCTCGCCGCCTACCGAACTCACCGCCAGGGAGAAGGGCTCCAGGCGCCGAAGCCGCGTCTCCGGCTTCAAGCCACGACAGCAGCGAACACCTTGCTAGACGTTCAGGTAGACGTAAAAGCGATCGGTGCGTTCCAGTACTAGAGGCGTCTTGCCGGCGTCCAGCTGCTCGCGAATGAAGCGCGGCAACGAGGCGCCGTGCCCCTTTATCGGGAAGCTGCGGGAGTAGCGGTATTCGCGGCCGTTGAACCTGACCTGGGAGTGAGGCGGCCCTCCTTCATGGAGGAGGATGCGCGGCACCTCCATGCCGTCCAGCGGCAAAGGCTCGAGGCGGGAATCATCTAGTTCCAGCAATTCTGCGCTGACCACTGCCTAGCGGGCGCTCTCGAGGCGCTGCTTCAGGAGCACCAGGGAGTCCTTCATCAGTTGGTCGAACAGGCGAACCATGAACAGCACGTCGATGAGTTTGCCCAAGGCGCCCATTGGCGGCACGTACTCGATGCTCCAGGCCACCTTCGTGACATCGCCCATCGGCACCACTGCAAGCCGGTCCGTCATCTCCATGCCGCGCGTGTTGCGTCGCGCCAGGTACTCGTTGGCCTTGTACTCCGTGACGATGGTTTCCACACGCTCCTTGCGCGGCCCCACTTGCATGAGCATGCTCGTCGTCGCTCCCAGGCCTTGCTTCTCCAGCGACGTCGCCTCCGATTCCTTCGCCCACTTCACCCACTCGGGCTGAGCAGCCGGATCGGATATGTATTGAAAGACCTTGTCGGCCGGAGCCCTGATGTCAATCGAGTTGTCGAGTCTCGGCATTCCGCCTCCGTCCCTTACCGATGCCCATCATATAGACGGCACCTTTAGAGTCAACGCGCTCGCGCGCTCCAGCGGCGAGCACAGCTGAGCGTGGGAGGCAGTGGCGAAAGTGCTGCCCCAGGGGAGTCGTTGCAAGCGAGGCAGAGAACCGGCCCGTACCCGAAAGAACCAGCGGCCGTACTTGCGCTTGACGCTCCTTATTGCTGCGCCTACGATGTCTATTACGCTTGGTTAAGTAAAGCTCCATCGCGAGGCGTGTGAGGCAAGACTTCGGGATCAAGGCATACGGATGAGCGCCGGCGCGACTGGAGCAACCACCCGACATACCACCCTCCGCCGCATAGCCACGATCCGCGAATTGCGCGATGCCGCCGCCGTACGGCCCTATCTGGAACAGGCCCGCGAATATTCCGCCTACGCGCTCGCCTACCTCGACCCGCGTTTCTTCCCGCTCGCGGAGTTCATCGAGATCAGCGCCGGCGAGCGGCGAGCGTTGGTGATGCACGCCCGCGGCGGCCTCGGCCCTTCGACGTTGACGCTTGGCGATACCCAGCTCCTCGCCAAACTCCTGGCCCTGCACCCGGGGCCTCGACAGGCCTTCCTCACCTGCGAGACCGGGCACGTGGAGACCGTCCTCCGCACCCACAATCTCTGGCGTCCGCAGACCATGCTCCGGCTCAGCCTGCGGCCCGCCGATTTCCGGCGCCCAGACGAAATGCCCGCCGTCCGTCGCCTCAACCAGGACGACGCCCAAGAGCTCAACCGCCTCTACGAGGAGGAGGGCACGCGTCACACGAGCCGCCAGCTCCTCGAAGGCGTGTACTTTGGAGCCTATCACCGCTCGCGGCTCGTCGCCGCGGCCGGCACCCACATCTACTCCCGCCGGGAAGGCGTGGCCGTGATCGGCAACGTCTACACCCACCCCGACTTCCGCGGCCGCGGCCTCGGCACCGGCGTCACCGCGGCGATAACGTCCTACCTCCTGGAAAGCTGTAGCCTCATCGTCCTCAACGTCGACCCGGCGAACAGGACCGCCCGCCACATCTACGAACAGCTCGGCTTCCGCGAGGACTGCCGCCTGGTGGAGGCGATGGCCACCCGCCGTGACGCGCTGTCCCCGCTGCCGTTCCTGCGCCGCGCCCTCGCCCGCCATCGCGCGGACGCCCCCTACACCGAAATCGTCGAGCTCTAGCGGCCGGTCCGCGCTGGGCTTAGTCCGGCCGCTGCTAGGGGTCGGCGGCGTGGTTTCGATGGCGCCCGGCAGCCGCCGAACCTTCCGCTGGGCGGGCGCCGCCACGTGGGCGTGCTTTGCGAGTCTGTACCTATGCGTCCTCAGGGTGTACCCTGCCTAACAACCTCGGCTTCCGCGGCAGGGCGCGGAACAGGAGATACACGATCCAATACGGCTTGACGAACGCAGTCATCCTCGTCGGAGGCGGCGGCACCCGCCTTCGTCCCCTGACATACGCCGTCCCGAAACCTTTAATCCCCGTCCTCAACCGTCCCCTCATCAGCCACCTCGTAGACCATCTGCGGCGCCACGGCGTCAATCGCATCGTCCTCGCCGCGTCCGCAAACGATAAGCGGATCGAGGCGGCCCTCGGAGACGGCTCCGCGTTGGGAATATCGCTTTCCTACTGCTACGAGACGGAGCCTTTGGGCTCCGGACTCGCCGTCAAGCAAGCGGCCCGTGATTTCGACGGGCCGTTCTTCGTCTGTAACGGAGACGTCATCACCAACCTTGACCTCCGGGCCATGGCCGAGCGCCACCGCGCCAACGGCGCCCTGCTCAGCATCTCCCTCGCCTACGTTGACGACCCTAGCGGCTTCGGCGTCGTCGAATTGGACGAAGGAGACCGCATTGCGCGCTTCGTCGAGAAACCCGCCCCCGGCGAAGCGCCCAGCTCCTGGGCCAACGCGGGAACCTGGATCTTCGAGCCCGAAGTCCTCCACCACATAGCGGACGAAAAGATGGACGGGTCGCTGGAGCGGCTCGTCTTTCCTTCTCTCATAGCCGATGGCTTCCGCGTCCAGGGCTTCCCGTCCGCCGCCTACTGGATGGACGTCGGCACTTCGGAACGTTACATGCGCCTCCACCGCGACATTCTGGCTGGAAGACTCGACACCTTGGCCCCGGACGACATCGAAGCAAGGCCTTACCTCGGCCACGGCTGCCGGGTGTGGCCGGACGCCACGCTTTTAGCGCCGGTCGTGCTCGGCGAGCGCTGTCGAGTCGGAGCTGGCGTGAGGATAGAAGGCCCATCCGTCCTGGGGGACGACTGCGCCATCCGCGAGGAAGCCCGCGTGGCCGCGTCCGTGCTCTGGTCGGGCGTTCGGGTGGGCGCGGGAGCTTTCGTGCGCGATAGCATCGTCGGCGAAGGCTGCTGGATCGGCGACGGCGCTGTCGTCGAAGGGGCGGTCCTCGCCAACGGCGCCAAGGTCAAGCGGGGGGTACGCCTCGTCCCCGGCGCTAGACTGGAACCGGACGAGGTCGCAGGCTAGAGGGGCTATGACAAAGACCCCCATCCGTTTCGGAACGGACGGCTGGCGCGCGGTTATCGCCGAGGATTACACGTTCGACAACGTCCGCGACTGTGCGGAAGGCGTCGCCCGCTACCTGGAACGCGCCGGCCTCGCGCCGCGAGGCCTCGTCATCGGTTACGATACGCGCTTCGCCTCGGAGAGCTTCGCCGCCGCCAGCGCCGAAGTCGTAGCCGCCCACGACATTCGCGTTCATATCTTCGACTCTGCAGCAGCCACGCCGGTCGCTTGCCATGCCATCCTCGACAAGCAGGCGGGCGGCGCCATAGTGATCACTGCCTCCCACAATCCAGCGGCCTATAACGGCTTCAAATACAAGCCGGAATACGCCGGCAGCGCCCCGCCGGAGGTCATCGAGGCGCTGGAAGCGGCGATCGAGGCTGGACGCGCCGAAGGCGGGCCAAGGAGAATCGCTTTCGACACGGCCCTGAGCGAGGGCCGCATCGTCCGTTTCGATCCCCGCCCCGCCTACGACGAACACGTGCGCCGTCGCGTCGACCTCGACCGCATCCGGGCGGCGGGCCTCAACGTCGTCTTCGACGCCATGCATGCTACCGGCGCAGGCGTTCTGCCGCGCCTGCTCGGCGCCGGCTCGACGCGAGTCCAGGAGCTACGCGCCGAGCGGAATCCCGCCTTCCCGGGCATGGCGGCGCCGGAGCCCATCGCCCGGAACCTCGGCGCCCTGACCGAGGCCGTCGTCAACGGCGGCGCCGACATCGGCCTCGCGACGGACGGCGACGCGGACCGCCTCGGCGTGGTCGACGAGAAGGGCGGCTTCGTGGACCAGCATCAGACTTACGCCCTGCTCTGCTACTACCTGCTCGAGTACAGAGGGCTGCGCGGCCCTATCGTCCGCTCGCTCACCAGCACGCGGATGATCGACAGGCTCGGCGACATCTACGGCGTCCCCGTTCATGAGACGCCGGTAGGATTCAAGTACCTCGGCCCCAAAATGCTGGAAACCGGCGCGATCGCGGCTGGCGAGGAGAGCGGAGGGTATGCCTTCGCCCACCACCTCCCCGAGCGCGACGGCTGCTTCGCCGGCCTCCTCATGCTCGACCTCCTGGCGCTGTCCGGGAAATCGCCCTCCCAACTGGTGCAGGAGCTCTACGCCAAGGTGGGCGAACACTTCTACGACCGCGTCGACGTTCACCTCGACCCGGCGCAGCGCCAGACCGCCCTCCGGCGCATCGCCGAGGCGAGGCCGGATGCGCTCGCCGGACGGCGGGTCCGCCGCCAGGACACGATCGACGGCTTCCGGTTCGAAGTCGAAGGCGGCTGGCTGCTCATCCGCCCTTCAGGCACCGAGCCGCTGCTGCGAATCTACACGGAGGTCACGGACCAAGCCCTCGTCGCCCCTTTGCTGGCCGCGGGGCGCGAGCTCGCGGGCGTCTGACCAGCCCGCAGCCTGTGCTAGCCGGCGAGCTCGCCGCGCTCTCGCGACCGCTGCTCCGGCGTCTCGTGAGGGCGCGAAAAATCGTCCTCCAGCCGCCAAGTGGTGCCGGTCTCCGGCGTCGAGACCTCCACGATGTCGCAGTCCGTAATGCCGATTAGGCGGTGGCGTTGCCCGGCGGAGCACGTATAGCCCTGCCCCGGCTGCAGCTCCTCCTCCACCAACTCCCCCTCCTGGTTGTCCCACACCACCTTGGCGCGGCCGTCAATCAGCAGCCACGTCTCGCATTTGCCGTCATGGACCTGAAGGGAGAGGCGCATCCCGGCCCGGATGTGCAGGATTTTCCCCAGGTACGGCAGGGACAGGGGCGTCCAGTGCAGCTCCCAGCCCCAGGGCTTTTCGATGCGGCGGAAATAGCCGCGGTTATCGAACCCGGAGCTGTCGAACTTGGGGACCCCTCCGCTCATCGTGATCCTCGAATAGCCCAAGGCTGATGCAAAAGCAATAACGCCTGGCTCTTGCCGGGCGTCATTGCGCATCTCTTTCCGCTTCTAGCGCTTGGTGTATTGTGCCGCCTTGCGCGCGCGTTTGAGGCCGTACTTCTTGCGCTCCTTCATGCGTGCGTCCCGCGTCAGCAATCCATGACGCCGCAGCTGCGGCTTCAGCGATTCGTCGAACTGGACCAGCGCCCGAGCGATGCCGTGCGAGATTGCCCCCGCCCAGCCGGTGATGCCGCCGCCTTCGACCTTGGCCTGAACGCCGAATTTGCCCTGCTGTCCGAGGACCGTCAGCGGCCGAAGCGCCACCTCCTGTAGCGTCAGGCGCGGCAGCGCGTCCTGCAAAGTGCGCCCGTTGACGACGACTTCCTGGGCGCCTGGATAGATGCGCACACGGGCGACAGCCGTCTTCCGGCGTCCCGTGCCCGCGAAATACTGCTGCGTGGTCAACTCTGCGTGGCCTCCTCCGAACGCCGCTTCTTGCCCTGACCGGCGCGCACCTGGGCCTCATGGGGATGGTCCGGGCCACCGTAAATCTTCAGATGCCGGATCTGGGCCCGACCGAGCCGCCCCTTGGGCATCATCCCCCACACCGCCGCCCGCACTACCCGCTCCGGATGCTTGCGCAGCTGCTCGTCCAGGCGCACTTCCTTCAACCCGCCCAGGTAGCCGGTGTGGTGACGATATAGCTTCTGACTCAGCTTCTGCCCCGTGAGCTTCACTTTCGCGGCGTTGGTGACGATTACGAAGTCGCCCATGTCCATATGGGGCGTGAAAGTGGGCTTGTCTTTGCCTCGCAGCGCTGTCGCAATCTGGGTCGCCAGCCGCCCCAACGGCACATCCGTGGCGTCGAAGACCCGCCAGCGCTTTTCTATGTCTTTCTCTCGCAGCGTGTAAGTTTTCACGAACGTCAATCCTAACAGACTCGCGCTGCTGATTCCAGCGCTCTTGCGAAGATGGGATCCGCGTATTCCACCCGCATGAGATAAAGCCCACGGGCCGGCGCCGCGGGCCCGGCGCTTCCCGGCGGCCCCTCCAGCAGGCTCACGTACTCCTCCGGCGTCAGCTTCCCTCTGCCGACTTCGACCAGCGCCCCGGTCATGCGCCGCACCTGGTGCGGCAAGAAGGCGTTGGCTTCCACGTCCAGCCATATGTGGCTACCCGAGCAGGTCACGGCGAAGCGCTGCAGGTCGCGAACAGTGCTTGCCCCTTCAGCTTCCGGCCGCGACGCGAAGGCCGCGAAGTCTCGTGTTCCAACGAGGCCTGATGCTGCCTGCTGCATGCAGGCGAGGTCCAGTTCGCCGGGCACGTGCCACACGCGGTCGCGTTCCAACGCCGGCCTCACGGGCCGGTTCTCGATGACGTATCGATAGCTCCGCCGGACGGCTTCGCGCCTCGGATCGAAGGTGGGCGGCACGTCCCGGGCCTCGAGCACCACCGCGTCCTCTGGTAGCCACGCGTTCAAGGCCCGGACCAGGGTGTCTTCGTCCAGGCGCACTTCCTTCAACCCGCCCAGGTAGCCGGTGTGGTGACGATATAGCTTCTGACTCA
>DATMBD010000247.1:0-5551 GCA_035559355.1 Dehalococcoidia bacterium | reverse complement strand
CTTCACCCGAGAGTACGTGGCAGAGGTGGGACCCGTGGCCTCGAAGACCTCTTCACGGCTCATGGTCATCTTCACGGCTTTGCCGCTCTTCCGCGAAAGGACGGCTGCCAGCGGCTCCAGATAGACGCCCAACTTGCCGCCGAAACCGCCGCCGATTTCGACGGCGTTGACGGTGATTTGTGAGACCGGTATCTGCAGGAGGCCGGCCAGGGACTGACGGACGCCGAAGAGACCTTGCGTGCTGGTCCAGACCGAAAGGTGGCCGTCCCGGTTCCAGTAAGCAGTGGCGTTGTGAGGCTCGATGTAGCCCTGGTGGTAGCGGCTGGTCTCGAACTCGCGCTCGACGATGACATCGGCCTCCTCGAAGCCCTTCTCTACGTCGCCCTTGATGAACTGGCGGTGGGCCGCAATGTTGGAGGGCTTATCGGAAGCGGGAGCCGTGGCCAGCGGCGAGAGTTCGCGAGTGCGGAGGTCGTCGTGAAGGATCGGCGCCACATCCAGCATCGCCTCTCGGACGTCGAAAACGGCGGGCAGCACCTCGTACTCCACCTCGATGGCGTCCAGGGCGTCCTCGGCAAGGTGGGGATCGGTAGCGCAGACGGCCGCCACGGCGTGGCCGCGGAACAGGGCTTTCTTGCCAGCCATCACCCTGTCCATGAGCCACGGCAGCGGCGTAACGCCGGCCTCGTCCAGTTCGCCGAGCTCGTTTCCCGGGTCCGGAAAGTCCGCTCGCGTCACAACCGCCTTGACGCCGGGCATCGCCAGCGCTTTGGAGGCGTCGATGCGCTTGATGATGGCGTGAGCGTGAGGGCTGCGCTTTACCTTGCCATAGAGCATGCCCGTCAGGCGGATGTCCGCGCCGTACTGCGCGCGCCCGGTCACCTTGTCCGTGCCGTCGTGGCGGATGGGCCGGGTGCCGATCACCTTGTACTGCTTCGTCGCTACCATTAACGCTCTCCTCGTTCAGCGGTTGGGTCTGCCTGAAAAGCATCCTGCGCCAGATAGGCGCTACAGGCTACCAGTATAGGCAGACGTAACAAGCAGGGGTCATCATCGCTTTAGTTTAGGTGTAACCGGTAACACGTCCTTCTCATTAGATTAATCAGACGGTGCGCCCCCTCCAGGGCGGGTCAGGAGGCTTCCCCGCCAATGCTGTACGTTTTGCTCCGGGACGGCTCCTGCGAGGAGCTCCCCGAGGCGATCGACGCCGTCGTGAAAGGTGCCTATCTTCTCATCCTCGACAGCCGCTACCGCGTCATCAGGCGCCTCGCTGCCTCTGAGGTCATCGCCTATGGCGATCAGGAGTATCTCAAGGACCTGGCGGCGCGTCCCCTCACGGATGAAGACGAGGAGGGTCCGGACCCGTAATCGCCGCACGTCGGCAGGACATCGCGGAATCCCAGCTTAGGCGGCAGGCGTCGTCCCATCCGAGACCCGCGGATCGCGGTGGTCCGACCTAGGCGGGGCCTGCCTCGGGCCAGCCGCGCATAGACAGCCGCGGCTGGATTGGCTACGATCGTGAGGCATCGAGTAAGAAGCCCGTTAGGAGACCGCTTTGGCCCACAGCAAGTCCGCGTTGAAGCGCTGGCGCCAGTCGATTGCCCGCCGCAACCGTAACCGCTCCGTAAAGAGCCGGACGAAGACCTTCCTGAACAAGGCGCTGGTAGCGATCGAGACCGATGCCTCTACTGCCCTGGAAGCGGTCCGCAATGCCGTGAGCGCGCTGGATCGGGCAGCTCAGAAAGGCGTGATCCACCGCAACGCGGCCGCCCGTGGGAAGTCACGCCTCCTCAAGCGCTACAACCTCGCCGTCGCCAACGCCGTGGCCCAGGCGGCCCAAGCGAAGCCCGAGGCGGAAGAGGGCAACGCCTCGACGAAGGGTGGCCGGGGCGCGAGCGAGACGCGGCCCGCCGGCCGCGGCCGTTCCAGCGCCGAACCCAAGCCGCCTGCCCGCCGCACCCGCAAGTCCTCCTGAGCATGAAAGCCTGCGTCTTTCGAGGCCCCGGCGAAGTCGCGGTCGTCGATTTGCCAACGCCATCGCCGGGCGCCGGCGAGGTCCTGTTGCGCGTCGCCGCGGCGGGGCTGTGCCACTCGGACGTCCGTGTCTTCAAGGGTGAGAAGTACGCCAGGCAAGGCGTCGTGCCCGGGCACGAGATCGCCGGCGTGGTGGCGAGCGTGGGAGACGGCGTCAAGGGCCTCGAAGTAGGAGAGAGGGTGGCTCTCTGCCCGATCATCGCCTGCGGCGCCTGCAGCTTTTGCCGCGTCGGGAAGCGCAACCGTTGCCCTCAGCGCGTCACGCTCGGCTACGATGAAAATGGCGGCCTCGCCGAGTACCTGCTCGTGCCTGAGCCAATCGTCCGGTTGGGACACGTGTTTCGGGTGCCCGCCGGCGTGCCGCTGGACCTCGCCTCGCTCCTGGAACCGACGGCTTGCGTGATGAACTCCATGGAGCTCGTGGGCGTGGAGCCGGGCAGCACCCTTCTCGTCATCGGCTCCGGTCCCATGGGCCTCATGCACGTCGTCGTGGCGCGAGCCCTGGGGGCGAGGGTTATCGCCAGCGAGCCGGACGAAGGACGGCGGGGCTGGGCGCGGAAGCTCGGAGCCTTCGAGACCATTGACCCTACCACTGAGGACACGGTCGCGCGGGTGAAGGAGCTCACCGACGGCGAAGGCGCCGACGCGGCCGTGGTCACCACGGGCGTCGTCGCGGCCGTGAAGCCGGCGCTGGGGGCAGTGCGCAAGCAGGGCATCATCAACCTCTTCGGAGGGTTCCCGCCGAACACGGTGCTCGACCTGGACCCGAACGTGATCCATTACAACGAGCTGGTGCTGACCGGCTCCCAGAACGCGACTATCGCCCAGTATGAGCGTTCCATGAAGCTGCTGCCTCAGATGGGGGACCTGCGCCAAGTCGTGAGCCATAGCTTCACGATCGACGAGGCGCCGAAGGCTTACGAGTCGCGGCTCCAGATCAGCGGCCTCAAGACGGAAGTCGTCTATCCCGGCGTCGCCTGAGGACGGCGCGCCGCTGCCCAAAGACCTGCAAGCGCCATCGCTGCCCCTACTTCGGGGCAAAGGGCTTGTCCCGGAGCGCTCGTTGAGAATCATTGCCTGCAGGGAGCGCCTAACGGCGCCTCGAACGCCCCGCGAAGACGTGTGACTAGCCCGGGCGGGCAGTCACTTCGGGAAGCCGAGGCCCAGCTGCTTCATGCTGGCGTAGCGCTTCTCGCCGATGACGATATGGTCCAGCAGCTCGATGTCGAGGAGGGCGCCTGCCTCTGCCAGCGCCTTCGTGAGGACGACGTCGTCGGCCGAAGGGGTCGGGTCGCCCGATGGGTGGTTGTGGACGACGATGATCGAGGGGGCGTTCTGGCGGACCGCTTCTCGAAAGACCTCCGAGGCGCGAACGAGCGACGATCTGACGTTGCCTTTGTAGACCTCGCGGACGGCCATCAGCTGGTTGCGGGAGTTGAGGAGAAGCACCCGCAGGTGCTCCTGGTCGAGCAGCTCCAGCTCCCCGCCGAGGATGGCGTGCACGTCTGCCGGCGAATGGACGAAGGGCCGTTCCTCCGGCTGAAGAGCGTTGAGGCGGAGCGCCAGCTGGAAGGCGGCCTTGAGCTCCGCCGCTTTGGCCTCGCCGATGCCCTTCTCGCGGACGAGGTCGGCGAATGAAAGGCGGGCGAGGCCGCCCAGACCGCGATGGCGGTGCAAGAGCCCGCTGGCGAGGGCGAGCACGTCTTGGGAAGCGGAACCAGTGCGCAAGATGATCGCCAGGAGCTCCGCCGTGGTGAGAGCGTCCGGGCCGTGATCGCGGAGCCGCTCCCGCGGCCGCTCGGAGGCCGGCAGCTCGCGGACGCGGGCCGTGTATTCTGCCCTAGACGATGGCTCCACTCGTCGCGGGAATGAACTTCTTCTCGACGGTGTCGTAGCGGTCCACGCGCTCGACGGTGAGGGAGTGCGGATAGCAGCGCACGCGGACGAGGTCGTTTTCCAGCAGCATTGCGTATTCGATGCCCTTGATCGAGAAGATTTTGACGAAGCCCTTGGGCTCCTCCTCGTCCCCAGCCGCAAAGTCATGCTTTGGCGGCAGCTTTCCCTTGACGGCAATGTAGTACGAAGGCATGAAGAAGATGAAGAGGTTTCCCTTCTGCCACTTGCGGGCGACTTCGCCTTCGATTTCTACGGGTTCGGCATTGGTATCTCGCAGGTAATGGAGGGCCTGAAAGCCCGTGAGGAAGCCGATGAGCCCAAAGACCACCAGGGTGATGAAGAAGCCGTCATTGCCTTGAAAGACGTTGACCACAGCGATGATCACGAGGGCCGCACAGATCAGGGCAAGCGCTGAATAAAAGACGGCCATGCGCACCACGTGGCCGCGTTTCCGGTCCGGCTCCTCAGTAAAGCTGGAATAAGCGGTCATCTGGGAACCACGAGCTCCTGGCCCACGCTGATGTCGTTGGGGTCCGAAAGGCTGTTGAGAGCCACCACCCTATCTACGCATTCGGGAACGGTCATGGATGCCGGTTTTACCCGCTCGCAGATCGAGGAGAGCGTATCGCCGGAGGCGACAGTGTAGCGACCCGTGCCGCTGCTCCCTGAAGCGGGTGTGCCTGTGGGCCGGGGCGTCGGCGTGGCGCCGGGAGGCGGACTGGCTCCGGCCGACTGCGTGGCCTGTGGAGTCGCGCCGGCAGGCTGGGTAGCGGCCGCTTGCGTAGTCTGGGGGCCGGGGGTGGTCTGGCGAGCGGCTAGCGGCGTCGGACTCAGGACGAGGGGGCCGGAGGCGCTGCTCTTGCTGCCGGGAGGCTGAACGAGAAGCCACACGGCAAGGGCGGTGCCGATGAGTAAGGCAAGCAGGGAACCGCGGTAGAGCGTGAAGGAAGGGAGTCCGCTTGAGGGCTGTAGGCAAACGTCGCAGACGTCCTCGCCGTGGTCGTTGCAGTAAGGACGTCCGCAGCGTGGACACTGCTGCGTCGGCTCCTGCTCACAGGCGAAGCAGGTAAGGAACTCGGCGGGCACGGAGCAAGCTTAGGGCAGGCGCAGGCGCCAGAGCAAACACTGGACGACCTGCGCCTGCCCGAGCGAGCGATGCTAGATGATCTCGACGGTGGCGCCGGCTTCCACCAGCTTGGCGCGGATCGACTCGGCTTCCGCTTTGTCTACACCTTCCTTGACGTTCGTGGGCGCTGCCTCCACGAGGTCCTTGGCCTCCTTCAGGCCCAGCGTCGTGACCTCTCGGACGGCCTTGATGACGTTGATCTTGTTGGCGCCGAAGTCCTTGAGGACCACCGTGAACTCGGTCTTCTCCTCCTCGGCGGCCGCGGGCGCCGCAGCGGCGCCGGCAGGCGCGCCTACAGCGGCGACAGCCATCGGCGCCATTGCCGTGACGCCGAACTTGTCCTTGATCTGGTCGTTTAGCTCTTTGAGCTCGAGGAGCGTCATGCCCTCGATGAGCTCCAGAACCTGCTCTGCCTTGGTTGCCATTGCCGTTCTCCTCCCGTTTTCCGGTTCTATCTAAGTCAAGACAGCGGGCCTCAGGCCGCGCCTTCCAGCT
>DATMBD010000246.1:0-2244 GCA_035559355.1 Dehalococcoidia bacterium | reverse complement strand
CCGCCTATGGCTTCGTGCCGATGCTTCTGGGCTCGGACGAACAGGGCGGCATGCACGGCAACGACGAGAGGATCTCCCTGCGAAACCTCCGCTTGGGGGTCGAAGTGCTCTACCGCGTGGTCGAGCGCGTCTGCGCCGAGTAGACGCTTCGCGGGAACGGCGTTCGCGCGCTGGCGCCTGCGAAACTTCTAGCCTCTCCCGATGAACGGCATCTTCGTGGCCATCACGGTCATGAACTGGACGTTCGCGTCCAGCGGCAGGCTCGCCATGTAGACGATGGCCTTCGCCACCAGCTGCACGTCCATCGTCGGCTCCGGCATCATCTGGCCGTTGGGCTGCAGCATTCCCTGGGCCATGCGCGAGCCCATATCCGTGAGGGCGTTGCCGATATCGATTTGGCCGCAGGCGATATCGTACTTGCGGCCGTCCAGCGAAGTCGCCTTCGTCAGGCCGGTAATGGCATGCTTCGTGGCCGTGTAGGCAACCGAGTTCGGCCGGGGCGAGTGGGCGGAGATGGAGCCGTTGTTGATAATGCGGCCGCCGCGGGGGTCCTGGGCTTTCATGATCTTGAACGCCTCCTGCGTGCACAGGAACGATCCCGTGAGGTTCGTGTCCACGACGCGCTGCCATTGCTCAAGCGGGATGTCCTCCAGCAGTCCGCCGCCGCCCATGCCGGCGTTGTTGAACAGCAGGTCCAGCCGGCCGAAGGCCTCCTTCGTGCGCGCGAACAGGTTTCTAACGGAGTCCTGCCGCGTCACGTCGGTGGGGACCACCAGGGTAGGCGAGCCCGTCTTGGCGCCTTCGGCGGCCGTCTCTTCCAGGCGCTCCACGCGGCGGCCGGCAAGCACCACGGCCCAACCCTCAGCGAGCAAAGCCAGCGCCGACGCCTTGCCTATGCCGCTGCCGGCTCCGGTGACGATCGCAACCTTCCGTGTCGTGACCACTTTGCCTCCTTCAGGGGCTGCTCCTTGACAAGCCTCCTCGAACTTCCGGCAGTAGAATAAGCTCCAGCGCGCCTCAATTCGAAGGAGATGACCGAATGCTAAGCCAGGCCGATAACGAACTCCTGACTCGCACCGGCCCCGACACCCTCATGGGCAGCCTCTTCCGCCGCTTCTGGCTTCCGGCCCTCCAGCTGTGGGAGCTACCGGAGCCGGACTGTCCGCCCGTGCGCTTCCGCATCCTCGGCGAGGACCTCGTGGCCTTTCGCGACAGCGAAGGCCGCGTCGCCTTCCTCAGGGAGAACTGCCCTCATCGCGGCGCCTCCCTATTCTTCGGCCGCAACGAGGAGTCAGGCCTGCGCTGTGTCTATCACGGCTGGAAGTTCGACGTCACCGGCGCCTGCGTCGATATGCCTTCGGAGCCCGCCGAGAGCAACTTCAAGACGAAGGTAAGAGCCACGGCTTACCCCGGCGCCGAGCACGGAGGCCTGATTTGGATCTACATGGGCCCGCCCGAAAAGCAGCCGCCCCTCCCGCATTACCACTGGTGCATCCAGCCCAAGAGCGAGACGCTGCGCGTCTACAAGTGGATGCAGGAGTCGAACTGGGTGCAGGGCCTGGAAGGCAACATCGATACGGCCCACATCGGCTTCCTGCATCGGACGCTGGACCAGATGGGCGCCCAGCGCATACCCGGCAACTTCAACGCCCCGCGATTGCAGCTCATCGAGACCGAGTTCGGCTTCGTCTACGGAGGGAGGCGCGACCGGCCGGAGGGCGACTACTACTGGCGGGTGACTCCCTTCGTCCTGCCGACGTTCACGTCGATCCCGAATCCAGTCTGGGGCGGTGGCGGCCTCTTCGTCATCCCGCGCGACGACACGACCAGCTGGTGGTTCACGATCAGCGAGCCGATGCCCGCCTACGCGACGACGCCCTACGTGGAGCTCATTCCCGGGACATGGCGCCAGACCCGCAACAAGGACAACGACTACATGATCGACCGCGAAATGCAGCGGTCGTACAACTTCAGCGGGATGGTCACCAACAGGGTTCAGGACGCGGCCGTCACCGAGTCCATGGGCCCGATTTACGACCGCAGCCGCGAGCACCTCGGCACGTCCGACATGGCCATCATCTTCATGCGCCGCTACCTGCTGCGCCTGGCGCGCCAGCTCCAGGACGGCATTGAGCCGCGGGTGCTTTCGGACCCGGACCTGTTCCTGGTGAGGCCTATCCATATCTACACGCAGGAACCGGAGCTGCGGCCGATCTGGGAACGGGACCACGCGGAGCACCTCCG
>DATMBD010000245.1:0-2164 GCA_035559355.1 Dehalococcoidia bacterium | reverse complement strand
GACGGCGTCGCAGATCTCGCCAAGGTTGTGGGGCGGGATGTTCGTAGCCAGGCTGACGCCGATGCCGGAGGCGCCGTTGATGAGCAGGTTGGGGACGCGCGCCGGCAGGACGGAGGGCTCGCTCTTGGTGTCGTCGAAGTTGGGCTGGAAATCGACGGTGTTCTTGTCGATGTCCGCGAGCATCTCCATGGCGATGGGCGAGAGGCGCGCCTCCGTGTAGCGGTAGGCGGCCGGCGGATCGCCGTCGACGCTGCCGAAGTTGCCCTGCCCGTCGACGAGGGGGTAGCGCATGGAGAAGTCCTGGGCCATGCGAACGAGAGCGTCGTAGATGGGCGTGTCACCGTGGGGGTGGTAGAGCTTGATGACCTCACCGACGATACCGGCGCACTTCGAGTAGCGGGCGCCGGCCGCCAGGTTCAGCTCCGACATGGCGTAGAGGATGCGGCGCTGCACGGGCTTGAGGCCGTCGCGCACGTCCGGGATGGCGCGGGCGACGTTGACGCTCATGGCGTAGTCGACGTAGGAGGCGCGCATCTCCTCTTCGATGCGGATGGGGCGGATGGTGCCGGCTGAGAGGGGGAGGTTGGTCATCGGCGGGCTTTCTTGGTCACATCTGCTGGACTGACTGGCCGTTGGAGCCTCGCCTTCGAGGCAGGGCCAGACTCCGTGAAATTGTTAACTCAATCTTACCATTTCGCCGGCTAACGCGTACAGCGGAGCAAGACTTGCGACAGCTCGCCTTAACGTCCGTCCCGTATGGCGGTTGCGAAAGCCTGGAACAGGCTCCGGCTCGTCTCCGCGAAGCCCGGCGTCTCGGGCTCTTCCCGCTCGGGGTGCCACTGCACGCCCACGACCCAGCGGTGCGCCGCGCTTTCGACGGCCTCGATGAGGCCGTCCGGACTCGTCGCGGCGAGCGTGAGCCCGGGAGCGAGGCGATCGGCCGTAACGGCCTGGTGATGGCGCGAATTGACCTGCAGCCGCTCCGCGCCGTAGATGGCCCGGAGCTTGGTGGCGGGGCTAATGGCCACCTCATGGAAGCGGGAGGCGCGCGTCTCCGCGTCCGCCGCGTGCACGCCGCTCTCGACATGTTGGAGGAGGCGGCCGCCGAAGCAGACGTTCAGGAGTTGGTGGCCGCGGCAGATAGCGAGCACCGGCAGGTCGTCCTGGAGGGCCCGACGCAGGAGCGCCAATTCGAACTCGTCGCGGGCGCGCTCCGGCGGCTGCGTCTGCGGCGCGGGCGCTTCGCCGTAGAGGGCGGGGTCGACATCGACGCCGCCGGTGAGTAGGAGCCCGGCGCAGCCTTCGAGGGCCTTGCCGGGCTCGGAGAAGTCTACGGGCTCGAGGCCCACTTCGCGCAGCCGCTGCCAGTAGCTGGCCACACGTTCACCGGGGACGTCCTCCCAGCGCGCGACGGCGACGCGAGGATATGCCGTGCCTATGCCTCCTCTTCCTCTTCGTCCGGCTCGATCTCGCCGAAGCCGCCGAAGCCCGTCGGCGGCTCGACAGCCTCCGGCTCCGTCTCCCAGTCCTCGGCCTCCAGTTCCTCCTCCAACTCCTCTTCCTCTTCTTCGCCGAGGCGGAGGAGCGACTCCTTGATGTACGGCCGCACGCCCTCGCCGCCGGCGGCAGGGAAGGACAGACGCGTCTGAGAGGGGTCGCGGTAGGTCTCCTTGATGATGATCTCGACTTCGCTGTCGCTGACGCTCTTGACCGCGGCCGCGTACTGGTTGCCGCCCTCCATCAAACGGAGGAGCCGCAAGCCCAGCTTCGGTTCAATGGAGCCGAGCACTTCGCCCTGGGCGCTCTCGATCCGAATTTCATCTTCGGCGGGCTTGAGATAGACGGCGTCGCCGGCGGTAAGCGTAGCCAGAACTTCGCGCGGTGTGTCTCGGAGGACGGTCACGCCGGTCTTGCCCACCTCCTCGATGAAAAGGTCCTGGGCGACCTTTGCCACAGCTTCCCTTCGCGGCGCCTCGGCGTCCTGGAGGCCGGCGAGGCGGTCCAGATTGCGCTTCGCGATTGAATTCACGGGGTCGAGCTCGAGCGACTTGCCGTAGGCCTCGTGAGCCTCGCGGTACCGGCCGAGCTCCATGAGCGCCTTGCCCAGCCGGTTCCAGGCGTCGACGTCGTTAGGGAAGGTTTGAACGATGGTGCGATTGAGGGC
>DATMBD010000244.1:0-3135 GCA_035559355.1 Dehalococcoidia bacterium | reverse complement strand
GTCTTCCTCCTCGCGCTTGCCATCGCCGACGACATCGGCGCCGTCCTGGTGATCGCCGTCTTCTACACGGCGAACATCGATCTGGTGGCGCTGGCGTTCGCCGCCCTGACGCTGGGCGGCATCATCCTCATCAACCGCTCGGACGTGCGGGATATCAACGTCTACCTGGCCGCCGGGGCGGTGCTTTGGATTGGGATGCACGAGTCCGGCGTGCACGCGACCATAGGCGGCGTCATCCTCGGCCTGATGACTCCGGCGACCCACTACTACAGCCCCGAGACCTTCGCCGAATCCGCCACGGACCTCGTGGACCGCTACCGGGCGGCGGCCGCCGCCGGAGATGCGGATACCCAACGCGGCATCCTGTCCCAAATCGAAGAGCTCAGCCAGGGCACGGAACCTCCTTTGGACCGTCTGGAACGGGCGATTCATTCCTGGGTGAGCTTTGCCATCGTGCCGCTTTTCGCTCTCGCGAACGCGGGCGTCCACGTCTCGGCGGACGTCATCGACGCCGCCCTCGAGAGCGACATCTCTCGCGGCGCCGCGCTTGGGCTGGTGCTCGGCAAGCCCCTGGGGATCTTTGCGTTCACTTGGCTGGCTGTCCGCCTCAAGCTGAGCGAGCTCCCTAAAGACGTCTCTTGGCTCCAAATCGTCGGCGTTGGGCTTCTGGGCGGGATTGGCTTCACGGTCGCCCTCTTCATTGCAGACCTCGGCTTCGATGACGAGGCCTTGTCAGATCAGGCGAGGCTGGGCGTGTTGGCGGCGTCCGTGGTTTCGGGCGTCGTGGGATATCTGTTCCTGCGCCTTACCAGCCTCCCGCAGTCCAATGTCAACGCTGGCATCGGAGAGCCGCACTAGGCCCAGCAGGACTCCATCTCGGGGCCGAAGCTCTTTTCGCGCTAGCCAGCGAACCTGAAGGGGCGCTCATGGCGTCAAGGGCGTGGCAAGAAGGCCTGGGCCCAGGATTGAGGATTCCTTGGGTTACAGCCGCCTCAGGATCCGCCTTCCGCCTGAAGCACGACGACAGGCCGCAGGCGCTGGATGGTCACCCTGCACGTGTGCGGCGGGGAGCCACAGACAAGCTCGTTGCCCGCCTCTGACAGGTCCACCACGTTAGAGGCGCAACCCGGGCAGGAGTCCTGGCGCACGGCGACGATGCAACCGGCCGGTCCGCACACCTGGAGCAGCGTCCCGCAGGGCCACTCCCTGTATCGCGACGGGCCGACGGCCACGATCGACGCGTCCCAGGGGTAGTAGGGCCCGTATCCGCAGCCAAGCGGTTGGCCCGCGAATGATTCGCCGTAGTGGGTCGCCCAGCCGCGGAGCGCGGCAGAGACGGGCCGGTATTCGACGACCTCTGCGGGCGGAGGCGCAACGGCTTGCGGCATCGCCGCGTCCGAGGCGGACGTCAGGACGTCGCTCCAGGCCTTGGCCACGACCTGCGTAGACCAGCTCTCGTGCAGTTGGGTGAGGGTGAAGGTGAAGGTGTTTCTTGGTCCTGCTTCAGCGGCGGTCAACGACCAACCGTCGAGGCCTCCCTTCCAGACCAGTGCTAAGACCAGGAGCGCGATACTGACGAGTCCGCGCGCTTCTGGCCTCGGCCATCTCAGCTAGTAGCCTCCCTGCTCATCGCGGCCGACGCCTCCTTTTTCGGGCAGTCGATCACCTGTAACGCCCTTTCGACGTCGCCGTTACTAGCCGAGGCCACCGATGTGGGTGCCGCTCGCGAGCCTGCAACGTTCGAACGCCCGGCGCGTTCTTACATCAGAGCAAGAGGCATTACCGCGGCCAGGGACGGGCCTGATGCAGCCGGACGGCTGAGATCCGATGTTCCGAGTTTGGTCGCCGGGAGCGTCGGGGAGCTGAGTGGCGAAACCGGCCGGCTTGTCACCCCAAGGTGGGGTGGCAAGCCTTTTCTTTTGGAGGTCGATTGGCATGCAGCCGAACAAGCCCGCTCAGATACAGGAAAAGATCGCCCTCCTGCTCTCAGGTTTCGCTGCCATCGCCGCGGCCATCGGCGTCGCGGTCGTGACGCGGCAGACGGCGGGCACGCTCGTCCTGACGCTGGTCACGTCCTTCCTGGCCGTTGCGGGCCTGCTGGGCATACAAGCCGCCCGCAAGCTCCCCAATGACGTCCTCAAGTACGCGTTCAACGATGAACTCACCGGCCTGCCCAATCGCCGCTTTTTCATGGAGCGACTGTGGACGGCGCTCTCCGGGCCTCGGAGGTCCCGAAAACTCGCCCTCTTCCTGTTGGACCTGGACCGGTTCAAGGTCATCAACGACACGCTCGGCCATCCGGCCGGCGATGAGCTGCTGATCGCGGTTGCGCGCACGTTGGCCCGCAACGTCCGCGAGGAGGACGTCCTTGCCCGCCTCGGCGGCGACGAGTTCGCCGTCCTCGCCGACGTAGAGGACGAGGAGGAAGCGACGCAGCTCGCGGGCCGGCTTCTCAGCGCCCTCAACGCCCGCGTCTACATTCGGGCACAGGAAGTTTGGCCCAACGCCAGCATCGGCATTGCCATGCCCGGTCCCACCCGGCCCCAGCCCCAGGAGCTGCTGAGCATGGCTGACGTGGCCCTTTACCAGGCCAAGGCAAAGGGGAAGGGTCAGTACTCACTGTTCGAAAGCCAGGCGGCCTTGCCGTCGGTGCACCGGCTGTCGCTGGAGTCCGAGCTGCGGGCCGCTCTCGCCGAGGGGCAGTTCGAGATGGTCTACCAGCCCCTGGTTGACCTGCACGATATGCGAATAGCAGGCGTAGAAGCCCTACTTCGCTGGAACCACCCCACCCTCGGGCTCATGAGCCCGGACAGCTTCCTTTCCCTCGCCGAGGAGACCGGCCTCCTGCGGCCTCTGAGCGAGTGGGTCCTTACCGAGGTCTGTACGCAGGCCAAGGGCTGGCAGGACCTCTTTGGCGACCTCAGCGTGAGCGTCAACCTTTCTGCCATCCAGTTCCGCGATCTGGGCTTCGTCACAGAGCTGGGCCGCGTCCTGCGCAAGACCGGCGCCGATAGCAGTACGGTGCTCTTCGAGATTACGGAATCGGCCTTGATGCAGGACGAAAAGGACACGCTCCGGAACCTGGACGAGCTCCGAGGCCTCGGCTTCAAGGTCGCCATAGACGACTTCGGCGTC
>DATMBD010000243.1:0-3595 GCA_035559355.1 Dehalococcoidia bacterium | reverse complement strand
TTGGGGATAAGCTTCTGGGCTTGCTATCGGAGGTGGAGGCCATTCCCTGACCTTGCGCCATTTCTTCTTTGATAATTATCGACACGTCCAAGCAAGTCCTAAGCCGCGGTCTCCAGGTCCTTCCTCAGGCGCTTGTTCAGGCTCGAGATGATTCGTTTGTGCAGCTGACAGACCCGAGACTCCGATAGATTCATCAGCCTTCCGATCTCGTGGAATGGCATCGACCGGCCGTAGCGCAGCTTGACGATCGCCCGATCCCGGTGCGAAAGCGAGTTCAGGGCGGCGCCGAGAAGCTGCAGGGCAGCCTTCCGGTCGACGGCCAATGCCGGGTCAGGGAGCTCGTCCGGGTCTGCCGCCTCCCAGGGCGTCGAGCCCTCCTGATTGCTGTCGCCCATCATCTTCTCCAGGGAGACGACGCGGGCGCCGCTGTGTCCCATGATCGCGCGCACCTGCTCCAGGGGCATGCCCAGCTTCAGCGCCAGTTCCTTCACGGTCGGCCACCGCCCGAGCATGCTCGCCAGCTCCAGGTTCGCGCGTTCGAGCTCGCGCGCGCTTCTGCGCAACGACCGCGGCAGCATGTCCATGCGGCGGACCGCATCCAGGATTGCGCCCCGGATCCGCCTGATGGCGAAGCTGGCGAACGTGGTGCCGCGCTCGGGGTCGAAGTTGTCGACGGCCTGGATGAGGCCTTCGGTGCCGAAAGCCATGGCGTCTTCGCGGTCGATAGGGAAGGCGCCGGATTCGTCTGCCATCTTGCCGACGACAAAAGCGACAAGCGGCAGGTTCTGGAGGATCATCTCCTCCCTCTCCCTGGATTCCATGTTCCCCCCGCATGCCGGCGCGGGACATGGAAGGGGCGCAATCCTGCCGGATGCGGGGCCAACACGGTTGGCCTTGGAGCCGGCGGTCAGGCACAAGGCCTGACTCCATGTCCCGCATCCGTGCCAGTTGTCTGCGCCCTAGTCCAACGTGGGCCTACATCCTAAAACGGCGTGGTGGCGAAGGCGTTACCGGTAACGCGGCCCTTTTGTAACGTTTTCTATACATTCATGCGAGAAACCGAAATCAGTTCGTCAGGAACGCAAGCCGACCCAAACCCGGCAAACTTGACTGTCGAAGCCAGTCCGGCTAGGTTAAGAGTTAACGTAAACGTTAAATCATGGACCGGTCGCTAGTCGTGATTCCCGTCGCGGGGGCGCGCCTCAGGGCTGTACTCACCTCGCGCTATCTGCGAGAGCCCCTGATCTGGGCCTTCGCCTACGCCTTCTACTACCTCGCTCGCCACGCTGCTGACGATGCCCGGCCTGCGTTCGATAACGCTCGTGACCTGATGCGCTTCGAGGAGAGCCTGGGCATCTTCAAGGAGCTGTCGCTGCAGAGCGCCGCGATCTCCTATGACTTGCTGGTGCACATCTTCAACGTCATCTACTTCTACGGGCACTGGCCGGCGATAATCGGCTTCGGCGTATATCTATTCATCGCGAAGCCGCACATTTACACGCTCACCCGCAACGCATTCCTCATTTCCGGTGCGGTGGCGCTCGTCTTCTTCGCCCTCTTCCCCGTCGCGCCGCCGAGGCTGAGCATGGCGGGCATCGTCGATACGCTGAGCATGACGGTCCCGCTCGACTACGACGACTCGCCCCTCGTCAACCCCTACGCAGCCCTCCCCAGCATGCACGTGGGATGGTGCCTGGTCCTCGGCATAGGCCTGTACCTTTCGACCAAAGTCCGCATCGTTCGGTTCTTTGCGGTCCTCCTCACGCCGGCCATGCTGCTGGCGACGGTGATTACCGGCAATCACTTCTTCATAGACGGCATCTTCGGGACGCTGCTCGCCGGCGCGGCCTTCCTCCTCGCCTTGTGGCTGCAGCGGCGAGGCCCCAGCATGGCGGCGGCCGCGCGGGCGCGCTTCCGTCAACTCAGCCCCGGCAACGTCAACTGAGTCTCAAAGCGCTTCTCTTTGGCCTCTGTCCGCGATGCCGAAAGGGACACATCTTTCTGTCCGGCTGGAGGGGATGGCTGGGCTGGGCGCACGACGTGTGTCCCGTTTGCGGCCTGCGCTACCTGCGCGAGTCCGGATACTTCCTGGGCGCGATGTACGTGAGCTATGGGCTGGGCGTGCTGACGATTCTGCCCGTCGCGGTGGCGCTGGCGATCGTCGTGGAGTGGCCGCTGTGGGCCGTCCTGACGGTCATGTTCGCGCAGACGCTGGTGAGCATGCCGGTCTTCTTCCGCTACTCGCGCATCATCTGGCTGCACGTGGACCAGATGCTGGACCCACGCTAGGCGCCCTGCCGAAAATTCGCAGCGCTAGAGGCCAAAAGGAAGGCGGCCTTCCCCCGCCTTCCTAGCCGCCGGCTTCGCCCGCGACGGCCGGCGCGCCGATGGGCACTTTCGGGTTGCGCAGGTGTTCGGTCGCCGCCAGCCAGTCGGCGCCCCTCGGCAGGATGATGCTCCCGCTGCGCGTCCGGTACAGTTCCGGCCGGTCGACCCCGGGCGGCGGCGCGTCTTCCTCCATGTAAGCCTTGAGGGCGCGCAGCAACCGCCGGCGCGTGCGGATGATCATGGAGTCGGAAGTGCCGAGGTGCTCGCGCGTGCGGTCGTAAATGGGCCCCATGCTCTCGGCCACGGCCTTGTCCTGCTGCCGCACGCCGCGGATGCCGGTGAAGGATTCGCCGCGCGCCTGGGCGGCGCGGTCGATGCCGTAATCGTTGTCCTTGTTCTGGTCCAGCCGGTAACGGCCCAGCCAATCGCTCGTGCGCGGCAGGTAATCGAAGCCGCCGCGGCCGGCGGCATTGACGGGGCGGCCCGTCGCCGCGTTGCGCTCCGTGGCCTGCTGGCCGGGGCGTCCCGCGACCGTGCCCGCGATCTGCCAGCCCCAGTACATCGTGTTTTCGTCGTCCAGCGGCACCCAGGCCTGGGCCCGGATCACGCGGCCCAGGTCGCCCGTCGGGATTAGCGCGTAGAAGGGGAACATGAAGTGAGCGATGCGCCAATACGTCGTGTCCGGCTCCGCCGGCCGGTAGGCGCCGTACGTCGTCCCCACTTCCGTGTCGATGACCTCGTAGCGCGGGGCGCGGTCCGTCACCATGTAGTAGTCGTAGCTGCCGGGAATGGAGTCTTCAGGCTTCACGGCCCCCAAATGCAGGAAGCCGAGGTGAGACGTATCGAGGTCGCCTTCGAGCGTTTGCAGCCAGTTGCACTCCATCAGGCACAGCTGAGGGCGGGCGCCTTCGATCATCGTGGCTTCCAGTTGCGGCAGCGGCGGGGGCGTCTCCCGCGGCCCCATGTAGGTCCAGACGATCCCCGCCCGCTCCTGCACGGGATAGGCACGGGTGCGGACTTTGTTCTTGAAGTTGCTCTCCGGCGGCTCGGATGGCATGTCGACGCAGGCGCCGCTGACGTCGAACTTCCAGCCGTGGTAGACGCAACGCAGCCCGTCCTCCTCGTTGCGGCCGAAGAACATGGAGGCGCCGCGGTGGGGACAAGCGTCCTGGATCATGCCGATGCGGCCCGAGGTGGTCCGGAAGGCTATGAGGTTCTCACCCAGCAGGCGAATGCGCACCGGCGGGCAGTCGGGAGCCGGCAGCTC
>DATMBD010000242.1:0-5385 GCA_035559355.1 Dehalococcoidia bacterium | reverse complement strand
CATCGAATCTCGAACGCGCCGGCGAACTCGCCGCCTACGTCCTCGAGCGCCACCAGGCGCCGGAGGGCGGCTTTTACGACATCGCCTCGGCTGGGCCGGACAGGCTCGCAACGCGGCTGCGGTTCCTGTCCCAAAACGCCGCTGCGGCCCGCTTCTTTCTTCGGCTGCATGGGCTTGCCGGCGTCGAGGGATACCGTGAGGCGGCGGCCTGGGCGCTGCGCCCCTTCCCCAATTCGCACCGTGCCCACGGCGCCTTCGCCGCAGGCTTCGGCCACGCCGTTTCGCTCCTTTCATCGGCCCCAACCGCCTGATTCCATGCCCCGCCGCCCACGCGGACGATGCCCTTGAGGGTCTCTGTCGATAAAAAGGGTCTCTGTCGATAAAGTACACGTGAGCTTCAGTTCACGCCTACCGATGGCGGCCGCGGCCGGCGGCGGCTTGGTTTACTGGCTGCTCCTGCTGGCAGCGTGGGCTGGGCTGCTGCCCGGCGTCTCCGACTCGTTGCAGCGCGTTTTCCTTCTCTTGCTGATTCTGGCGGCCTGCCCCCTGGCTTTCTTCGCCGTGCGAAGCGTCCGCGACGTCACCGCTGCGGCCTTGCAAAACCTGGCCTTCACGGACGACCTCACCGGCCTGCCGAACCGCGCCTACTTCCTGGGCGAGCTGGAGAAGGCGTTGGCCCGGGCGGTCCGCATGCGCCGGCAGGTCGCGGTCCTGTTTCTTGACCTCGATCGCTTCAAGGTCTTCAACGACACCATGGGCCACGCCGCCGGGGATAGGCTCCTCGCGGAAGTGGCGCGTCGCATCCGCCGCCAGGTAAGGAGCGGCGAGACATTCGCGCGCCTGGGCGGGGACGAGTTCACGATCCTCCTCGAGGGGATCGGCACGGCCGCCGATGCTGAGGTCGCGGCGAAGCGGTTCCTTGCCTGCCTCCAGACTCCTTTCATCATCGAAGGCCACGAGGTGTTCGCGGGGGCGAGCATCGGCATCGCTGTCAGCTCCGGCGAGTCCCTCTCGCCTGATGAGCTCGTCCGGCGCGCCGATGTCGCCCTCTACGAGGCCAAGGCAGCGGGCCGAGCCTGCTACCAGGTCTTCAAGCAGGGCGCGTCGCCGTTCACGGTGGAGCGGCTGGCCTTCGACGCCGATCTCCGCACCGCCATCGAGCATGAGGAGTTTCGCCTTTACTACCAGCCGGAGGTGAGGCTCGAAGACGGCGCCGTGGTCGGCTTCGAGGCGCTCGTGCGATGGCAGAACCGGGACCGCGGCCTCCTCCCTCCCAGCGAATTCCTGCCTGTGGCGGAAGACCTCGGCATTCTCTCGGCCATAGGCCGCTGGGTGTTGCGCGCCGCCTGCCTTGAAGCGGCAAGCTGGCCGGAGCGCTGCCCCGGGCGCCTGCCGCTATCCGTCGGCGTGAACGTATCGCCGGCGGAGTTCCACCGCCGCGAACTGGTCAGCGAGGTACGGGCCGTCCTCGCGGAGACCGGCCTGCAACCTTCGCGATTGAAGCTCGAGATCCTGGAAACGGCCCTCATGGACGACCACGAGACGACCCTGGAGACGCTGCAGGCCCTGCGGTCCTTGGGCGTCAAGCTCGCCATCGACGACTTCGGCGCAGGCTACTCGTCCATGCGCTACCTGCGGGAGTTTCCGATAGACACGCTGAAGATAGACCGCTCGTTCATCGCCGAGGCGGACAAGGACGCGCGGGCAATGGCCATCATCCGCAGCCTCGTATCGCTGGCGCACGGCCTGGGAATCGAGGTGGTGGCGGAGGGCGTCGAGACCATCCCGCAGCTGAAGCTGCTACTGGAGGCAAACTGCGACCGCGCCCAGGGCTACTTATTCGCGCGGCCGATGCCCGCGGAAGCCCTGCCGTCTTACGTGGCGTCACTACAGCAACGAGAAGCCGCGTAAGGCACCAGGGATTCGAGAGGCCGCAGTTTGCCAGATCCGATTCATTGACACGTCTGAGGCGGCGCTCCTAAGATCGGTTAAGAAATAGTAAACAACCTTCACAGGTTCGTCTTGATTCGAGCTTTGTTGAGACAGGGAAAGGAAGGTCACAATGCCCACGGCCATTGTCGTGAGCATCGCGGTGGTGCTCGCGCTGGCGGTAGGGGCTCTCGTCGGATACCTTTTGCTCGCCCGGAGGGAAAAGGGGAAGCTCGACGCAGCGTCCGCTGACGCCGAGCGGTTGCTAGCCGAAGCCCAGACCAAGGAAAAGGAAATCCTCCTCGAAGCCAAGGAGGAGGCCATACGTATCCGCGCTCAGGCTGAGGCTGAGGCGAAAGAGCTCCGCCAGCAGGTGCTTCAGCTCGAGCAGCGCATCTCCCAGCGCGAAGAGAACCTCGACCGCAAGCAGGAGGCCATCGACCGCCGCGACAGCGCTCTTGCCGAAAGAGAGCGGAAACTCGAGGAAGCCCGCCGCATCGTCGAAGAGCTCACGCAGCAGCGGATGGCGGAACTGGAGCGCGTCTCCCGCCTGACGCAAGGGGAGGCTCGTGTCTTGCTCATGACCGAGATCGAGGCGGAGGTGCGGGAAGAAGCCAACCGCCTCGTGCGCCGGATCGAAGCTGAGGCGCGGGAAATGGCCGCCCCCAGGGCCCGCGAGATCCTGACGGCCACGATCCAGCGGATGGCCTCCGAGGCCGTTTCCGAGTCCACGGTCACGGTCGTGCCCATACCAAGCGAAGAAATGAAGGGCCGCATCATCGGCCGCGAAGGACGCAACATTCGCGCCCTGGAGCACGCGACCGGCGTGGACCTGATCATTGACGACACGCCGGACGCGGTCATGCTCTCCTCCTTCGATGGCGTGCGCCGCGAAGTGGCGCGCCTTGCCCTCACGCGCCTGATCTCCGACGGCCGCATTCACCCGACGCGCATCGAGGAAGTCGTGGAGAAGTCGCGGCAGGACGTGGAGAACGAAATCCGCCAGGCCGGCGAAGAGGCGATGCTGGAGGCGAACGCCCCGGGGCTGCACCCGGAGATCGTGCGCACGCTGGGCCGCCTCAAGTACCGCACCAGTTACGGCCAGAACCAGCTCATGCACGCCGTCGAATCGGCCAAGATCGCGGCCATGCTCGCGCGTGAGATCGGCTGCGACGTCAACGTCTTGCGCCGCGGCGCGCTCCTACATGACATCGGCAAGGCCGTCGACCGCGAAGTGGAGGGCACGCACGCGATCATCGGGGCGGAGCTCGCGCGTCGCTACGGCATCGCCGAGCCCATCGCCCACTGCATCGAGGCCCACCACGAGGAGGTGCAACCGCGCACGCTGGAGGCGCTCCTGGTCCAGGTCGCAGACGCGGTGAGCGGGGGGCGTCCCGGCGCCCGCATGGAGGCGCTAGAGTCCTACATCAAGCGCCTGGAGGCGCTGGAGCAGATCGCGACCAGCTTTGCCGGGGTCGAGAAGGCCTTCGCCGTGCAGGCGGGCCGGGAAGTGCGCATCCTGGTCAAGCCGGAGGCTATCGATGACCTGGGGGCCATGCGGCTGGCGCGGGACGTGAGCCGCAAGATCGAGGAGTCGATGGAGTACCCCGGCCAGATCAAGGTCACGGTGGTGCGGGAGACGCGCGCCACGGACGTCGCGCGCTAGGATTATCGTGTGCGTGTACTGTTCATCGGCGACGTCGTCGGCCATCCGGGCCGCCGCGCGCTAGCGGAGATCCTGCCGGGCCTGCGTGAGGAGTTCAGGCTGGACATCGTCATCGCCAACGGCGAGAACGCCGCCGCCGGCCGCGGCCTGACCCTGAAGACGGCGAAGGAAATGTTCGCCGCCGGGGTGGACATCCTCACTTCCGGAAACCACATCTGGGACCAGAAGGAGATCATCGAGGAACTGGACTCGGAGGTGCCCATCCTGCGGCCGGCCAACTACCCGCCCGGCACGCCCGGGCGCGGCATGCTCCATCGCAACGGCCTCACCGTCCTCAATCTCCAGGGCCGGACGTTCATGCAGAACATCGATTGTCCGTTCCGCACGGCGGATGCCCTCCTTGCTGGGAGCCTGGAAGGGCCCATCGTCGTCGACATGCACGCCGAGGCTACGAGCGAAAAGGTCGCCATGGGCTGGTACCTGGACGGCCGCGTCTCGGCGGTGCTCGGCAGCCACACGCACGTACCGACCGCGGATGCGCGCATCCTGCCTCGCGGCACCGCCTACGTTTCGGATGCTGGCATGACGGGAGCGCGCGACAGCGTCCTCGGCTTCGAGGTAGAGGCTTCGCACCGCCTGTTCCTCTCGCAGCTGCCGACGCGGCTGCCCGTCGCGGACAAGGCGGCCCACGTCGTCCTCAACAGCGTTCTGGTCGACATCGACGAAGAAACAGGCGCCGCCCGCTCGATCGAGCGCGTGGACAGGGAGCACGCGCTTGGCTAGCGAGCGCAATGGCGTCAACAGATGGCAGAAGGCGGGGGGTGGAGGCTGTTTGCTTAGAGTCCGGTCCTTGCCCGCCGGCACGTACGGCCATGGCTAAAGCGGACTTCCACACCCACAGCACCGCCTCCGATGGCAAGCTCACGCCCACCCAGCTGGTGGACCTGGCGGCGAGGAACGGCGTCCGCGTCCTGGCGCTCACGGACCACGACTCCACGGAGGGGATCGAGGAGGCGCGCCTGGCGGCGGCGAAACACCCAGGCTTCGTACTCATCCCCGGAGTCGAGCTGAGCACCGACATCGAGGGCGATGAAGTCCACGTCCTGGGCTATTTCTCCTTCGAGACCCTGGCCGACGCCGACTTGCAGGCTGCGCTCGCCCGCTTTCGCGCCGGCCGCTTCGAGCGCGGGCGGCTGATGGTGGAGAAGCTCGCGGGCCTGGGAAAGCCGATATGCTGGGAGCGCGTGCTGGAGATTGCCGGAGAGGCGTCCGTGGGCCGGCCCCACGTGGCGCAGGCGCTGGTGGAGGCCGGACACGTTTCGAGCATCCCTGAGGCATTCGATCTCTACATCGGCCGCAACGGGCCGGCCTACGTGGAACGGGAGAAGATGACCCCGGTGGAGGCGGTGGGTACCCTGCGCCGCTTCGGCGCGCCGGCCGTGTTTGCTCACCCGAGTTACACAAAGAGCCTGGACGACATCCTGCCGAGTCTGGTCGAGGCGGGGCTGGCCGGCATGGAAGTGTACTACCGCGACTACACGCCAGACCTGATCGAGACCCTGGCGGCCAAGGCGGCGAAGTTCGGCCTCCTGCCCTTGGGAGGCAGCGATTACCATGGGCTGAACAACCCCGGCGAGCGGGAGCCAGGAGACATCCCCCTGCCCGATAGCGTCGCCCGCAACTTCCTCGACAAAGAGCTTCCGTGGGTGCAGACCGGAGCGCTGAGCTAGAAGGCGCGCCGGAAGACGCGACCTATTGCGCCCGCCATCCTCAGGTCGAGACCTACCTTC
>DATMBD010000241.1:0-3371 GCA_035559355.1 Dehalococcoidia bacterium | reverse complement strand
GTTCGCGCCAGCCGAGCCGTAGTCCCGTACATGCGAACCAACGGCGGCGGCTCCATCGTGCACATCACTTCCATCTGGGGCCGCGAAGGCGGCGGACCGGTGACCTACAACGCCGTGAAGGCCGCCATGACGAGCCACGCCAAGAACCTGGCCCTTCAGCTGGCGCCGGAAGGCATCCGCGTCAATTCGGTTGCGCCGGGGTCCATCCGGTTTCCGGGCGGCGGCTGGGACCGCCGCGTCCAGCAGGACCCCGAGGGCATGGCCCAGTTCGTGAAGCAGAACATCCCGTCCGGGCGCTTCGGCACGGCGGAGGAGGTCGCGAACGTGGTCGTGTTCCTCTGCTCGCCCGCGGCGAGCTGGGTTACCGGGGCTTCGATCAACGTGGACGGCGGCCAGTCACGGTCGAATATCTAAAGCCGGAGATGGATTACCGAGGCCGTAGGTCTAGGGACGATGGTCGACCATGAGCCGCGCTCCTGAGTACGCTCTGCGGCTGTTTCTCGCCTGGCTGAACGATCGCTACCGGCGGTCTTTTGCGTTCGAAGGCCGTGAAGGCGATCTCTGGCGGGCGTCCGATCCGGCGGCCGGCAGCCTGGTAGCTGTCTGCAGCGAGCTGTTCGAGGCCGACGACCGCTGGCGAGCGCGCTGCGCCGAGCTCGAGGCGCGCCTGGACGAGACGAGGCCGGGCTCCTACCTGCTGTGGCAGCCGCCCGGCGCCGACCTTCCGGAAGGCGAGCCGTACGAGTCGGAGTGGGTGAGGCGAGTGGTGCTGGCGGCGTCGAAGCTGGCCTCCGGCCGTTCCGGCGAGGCGCGCCTGCCCGTGGTGATGGCGCTGGGAAAGGTTCGGGACGAAGGCGGCTACGCCAGCGTGACCGGCGGTCTGGGACGGTTCTGGACGGAGATCTCCAACCGGCTGCAGGGCAGCTTCTACCTGGACAGCCGCGGCCTCCACCGATTCACCAAGAACGAGCAGGAGCGCCGGCAGCTGTACGAGCACATCGCTCTCCTCAGCCAGGGCTTGGAGACGGGACAGGTGGTCGAGTTCGAGCACGAGGACGCATGGGCGCTGCAGCGATTGCCCAGGGGGCCGGCCGCTGCGCGACTGACGGACGGGTGGGCGATAACTGGCTGCCCGCCCGGATTTTCGCCCGACGACGGAGGCGCGGTGCGGCGCATCCTGCGCCGACGTCTGGCAGAGGCGGGCGAGGCCTTGCGCGGTGCGCGCGATGCTGCCCGCGCGTTGGTGCTCATCGGCGCGTACGAGTACATGGAGATGGAGAACACGGGGCCCTCGCTGCGAGGGTTCGATCCGGCCTTGGCGGCGCCCTTCGACGCGATCGCGCTCGTCTCGGACGCGGAGGTGAAGGCGCTGCGCCTGAGCCGGGCGCTGCCGTTCGTGGCAGAGGGCGCGCGGACGTGAACGCGGAGGAGCGCGGCGGCGCCTTCGAGTCGTTGACCATCCTCGACCTCTCGGAAGGTATCGCAGGCCCGTACGCCGCGCAGCTCTTCGCGCGCTTCGGCGCGAGGGTGATCAAGGTGGAGCGCCCGGGCACCGGCGAAGCCGCTCGCGCCTGGGGCCCTTACGTCAGGGGCGAGTCGGGTGAGGACGAAAGTCTGACGTACCTGGCCTTGAACGCGGGCAAGCTGGGTTTGGCGCTCGACTACGAGATTCCGGAAGGCGCGGCCGTCTTCCGCCGGCTGGCCGAGGACGCAGATGCGATCATCGAAGACCATCCGACCCGGCGGCAGGACGCTTTGGGGCTGTCTGCGGCTGACCTGATCGCGCGCATACCCAGGCTGGTCATCGTCCAGGTCTCCGGCTACGGGGCAACGGGGCCATACCAGGACCGCCCGCTGACCGGCCTGACGTTGGCGGCCGCGATTGGCGCGTTGCCGACCGAGACCGTGGGCCCGGCGTACGACCACGGCGTCGAACACATCCTGGGGATGAATGTGTTCGCGGCGGCGCTGGCGGCGCTCACGCGCGCGGCGCAGACGGAGCACGGCCAGGTGGTGGACGTGGGCGGCATGCACGTGCTGGCGGCGGTCGGAGGGGCGGCCCAGCCGGGCGGCGATGCCGCAGCGGTGGATTTGGAGGCCTTGCGCGGGGCTGGACTTCTGGAGGAGGTAGAGCAGCCAGGCGTCGGCGTGCTCGAGTTCCCTGTGGCACCCTTCCGGCTGTCGAAGACGCCGGCCGCGCCGTTGTCACCGGCGCCGCGGCTCGGCGAGCATACCGAATACATCCTCAAGGACCTCCTGGAGATGGAGGCGGCGGAAGTGGACGCCCTGCGTGCGCGAGGTATCGTTTGATGCTTCCTTTGCCGCTTGCCCTGAAGCGCTTCCTGGACCTCTCGATAAGCGTCGCCGGCGCTTCGGCGTCCCGCATGCTCGCCGACCTCGGCGCCGAGGTGATCGTTATCGAGCGACGGGAACGCGTCTCCAACCCGGGCCGGCGTGCCCGTCTTCAGCGCAACAAGCTCAGCTGCACGCTGGACTTCTCGGCACAGGAAGGCCGTGATCTCGTGTTGCGGCTGGCCGCCGAATGTGACGCGGTGGTTCTGGATGAGGCGGATGCCGCCCTGCAGGAGGCAGGACTCGACCACGCCGCCTTCGAATCGGCGCGGAGCGATATCGTCATCGTCTCCATCGGTGAAGGTTCGGAACTGCCAGGCCTCGGGACGGTTGCGGCGGCAGCCGCGATGACAGCCCTTTGCCACAAGCGGACCAGCGGTGAAGGACAGCTCGTGACTGTCTCCTTTCCGGAGGCGCAGGCGAGCATGCTGACGCTCCCGATTGTCGCCGCGGCCGCGGGCGCGGCGATGACGGGTCCGGATCTGCCGCCGAGCGGCTGCTACGCCTGCAAGGACGGCAGCTTGGCCCTCGTCGTCCGGTCGGAGGCGCAGTTGGCGGCGCTCGGCGAGGTCGTCGGCCGGCCAGAAGCTGTCGACCTCGTAAGCGGCGGGGCCGAGTTGCAGCCCGCCGTCGCTGCCTGGGCGGCGGGGCTTTCGCGGACGGATGCGGCTAACAGGCTCCGGGCCGCCGGTGTGCCCGCGCAAACCCTGCTTTCGCCTGAAGAGCTGACCCAGGACCCCCACCTGCGGGCAAGAGGCTTATTCGAGCCCGTGGCTGCCGGCGAGACCGTTGTCGAAATGGACGGGCCGAGGTTCAGATTCCAGAGAACTCCCGCGCACGTGCGCTTCCCGGCCCCTGCCCCCGGCGCCCACGACGCCTACGTCCTGCGCGACCTTCTCGGCCTCTCGGAGGCGGAAGTGGACGCTCTTCGGACTTCGGGCGTGGTCGGGAGGGGCGCTTCTGGGGCAGAATAGGCAGCATCTCCGTCGGGGCGAGGAGCGAGGAGGGTTCGGCGATGG
>DATMBD010000240.1:0-2186 GCA_035559355.1 Dehalococcoidia bacterium | reverse complement strand
TCTGGCGAAGTCTAGGCCTGCCGCTACTGGCGGTTGCCATTATCGCCGGCGCCATCTGGTTCATCGACTCGGGGCATGATCTGCCGTTCGCCGGAGGAGGCTCCTCTGACGATGGTCAGACTGATGGGACGTTCTTTTCGCTTGAGTCCCAGGGCATCAAGCTGGGAGCGGCTGGGGGAGCAGCGCCCAAGGTTGGCGAACTGGCGCCGGACTTCACGCTTCAGGACGTGGACGGCAAGGTCGTCCGGCTCAGCGATTTCCGCGGCCAGACAGTCGTCCTCAACTTCTGGGCGACATGGTGCGCTCCTTGCCGCCAGGAGTTCCCCGAGTTCGTCAGTGCCTATGAACGCAACAAGGACAAGGGGTTGGTCATCGTCGGCGTGAACCTCAGAGAGAACCTCAAAAGCGTGCGCAAGTTCGCCGACGACTTCGGCGCCAAGTTCCCGATCGTCATCGACGGCGACGGCAGTGTCGCGTCGCAGTACCGCATTCAGGGCCTACCGGTCACGTGGTTCATCGACAGCGAGGGCATCGTTCGCGGCCAGGTCATCGGCCTCGTAACCAAGGGCTTGCTAAAGACTAATCTCGCCGACGCGGGCTTTGTCCTCACCGAGCAGCAGTAATCACGCGATTGACCTGCCCGCCTCTTGCAAGGGGGTCGCGTGTGGGCGAAAAGCGTGCCTAGGTGAGAGCGACAACCACGGCCCTTTCGGCGATGAAGGTGCCTCTCCAAGCAGGCTGTTGCGGGGTCCTTGGGCGAGATGCCCGTGTTGGGTGTGGAGTCTTGAGACTGCTCGCACCGTTGGTCACCAGGACAGCGATCCGGACTCCCTGTGGACATGATAGTGCGCCAATTGTGGGCAGATAACAAAGAGCTCGTTTGTGGATGGAACACAAACGCCAGTAGCATCGCTCGCGATGTGCTCACATTTTGCTCCCAAATGCAAAATTCTTGGGCGGTCTCCGATGGATTTAGATGACATAAGACGACCGTGCTCAGATTCGAAATGGGCTCAAAGGACCCCTGTAAGGACCCCGTAGAACGTCCCTAAGCGCTCTCATAACCCGAAGGTCGGGGGTTCGAATCCCCCTCCCGCCACCAAGAATCAAACGGGCCGTCCAACATGGACGGCCCGCATTTTTTCGTCGACCCGGCGAGGCCCCTCCTCATTGCGACGCATCCCTGACTAAAGCAACTCGACGAAAACCGAATCGGCGTAGATCGAAGGCCGTTCGCAAGCTAAGGCCTGCTCTTCGCCTGAACAAGGACTGTTTCGCGCCGGCTCCGGCCCTCAGATGCCTTGCGGAGGGCCGATGCTCGCTGCCTCAGGGCCGAAGCTTTCGACGTATCGCGGGTGCACGGCCCTCCATGCGGCCCCGCTGTCGTCGGCCGTCGCGACGCCGGCCAGATGGGCGGCCAGGTTGTCCAGGCAGACGTGCCACCCCGCCGCGTCGCGCGCGCCTTTGCCGCGCTCGTCCAGCACGTCCAGCAGGGTGAGCTCCGTGCCGCCGGGCACGGAACGGAGCTCGATGCGGATGATGTCCGGGCCCCAACGAAACTCCAGCAGCCAAGGCGGGTCGTACGCCAGCATCTCGCCCTCGAACGGCTGCGCCTGGCCGCCGGGAAACGAGAACCTGAGGCGCGCCCCGGGCGCGCGGTCGCCCTCGATCGTCGTCGGGAACCAGCCCGCCAGGTGCCCGGGCTCCGTAACGGCCCGCCAGACTTTTTCGACGGGGTGGGGAAGGAGGCGCGTGAAATGCAGCGCCCAGCGGCCGTCACCTCGCTCTTCCAGGCGTCCGTAAGCGGTCTCGTCGGTCATCGCTCGTCCTCCTCTTCGGGCATGGCGGCGAGGCGGCGCTCGAGCGCGTCCAGACGCTCGGCCCACATGCGCCGGTAGGGCCGGAGCCATTCTTCGATCTCCTGGAGGGGCTCCAGGCGCAGGCGGTAGAGGCGCCGCTGGCCATCGGCGCGCACCGCCACCAGGCCGGCTTCGCGGAGCACGCGCAGGTGCTTGGAGACCGCCGGCTGGCTCAAGGAGAGCTCCTGGACGAGCTCGCCCACGGGCCGCTCGGCCCGCTGCAAGAGGTCCAGGATGCGGCGCCGGCTTGGTTCGGCCAGGACTTCGAACGTCGACACCGGCACGTCCCTATATTCCCAGAGAGGTATATATCTGGCAAGGCATACA
>DATMBD010000239.1:0-3860 GCA_035559355.1 Dehalococcoidia bacterium | reverse complement strand
GTCTAATCACCAGGCATGGCCATCCGCAGGCTCGTTTCATTCGCCATCTACGCCGGATTCCTGGTCGCGGCCCTCTACCTCGCCTTTTCGGCCGGCTTGGTCTACCTGGCGACGCGGCCTGAGGCGCGCCGGCCCTTCGAGGTCTTCCCGGCCGAGCTCGGCCTCCAGTACGAGGACGTGGTTTTCACGCCGCGCGGGGAGGACCTCCAGCTCCGGGGCTGGCTTCTGCCCGGCACGCCTGGCGCCCCCTACCTTGTCTTTGTCCATGGCATCGACAGCCAGCGCACAGCGGCGAGGGCGCTGGAGCTTGCCGCGCACCTGGTCCGCGACTCCGGCTACAACGTCCTGCTATTCGATTTGCGGGCGCACGGCTCCTCCGACGGCGATATGGTCACGGCAGGCGACCGCGAGCGCTCCGACGTCCTGGGCGCCTACGATTTCGTCGTCAGCCGCGGCGCTCAGCCGGGAAGGGTGGGCGTCATCGGGCGCTCGTACGGTGCGGGCATCGGCATCATGGCGGCCGCCCTGGAACCCGGGATCGCTGCTGTAATCGCGGACAGCCCGTTCAGCAGCGTCGAAGCCAAGGCGGCCCACGAAGTCGCGCTTAGGACGCCTGTGCCTGAATGGGCAGTGTCTGTCTTCAAACCGGCAGCGCGCGTCTTCGCCGACCTCTTGTACGACATCGACCTGGACTCGCTAAGTCCGGAGCGCGACGCGGCACGCCTGGCGTATCCCATCCTCGTCATTCACGGCCAAGCGGATTCGCGGACGCCGGTCTCGCAGGGGCGGCGCGTGTACGAAGAAGCGCCCCCAGGTAGCGAGCTCTGGACGCCAGCGGGAGTTGAGCACACCGACGCCTTCGACGACTTCCCGGAAGAATATCTGCGCCGAACAACGGCCTACCTGGCGGCGCGCCTCGGGCAGTAGCGCCGTCTCGCGACCGAACCGATGCCTATTCGGTCCAGGACGTGACTCGGGACGGGTCGAGCCGTTCCAGGGTCAGCCTGCCGGCAGTCCATTCGGCCTGATGCTCATCGCAGAGACGGAAGAGGTGCTTCTCGTGGACGTTCTCCGTCTCCAGCCTCTGGTGGACGCCCGGATTCCTGCAGGGCGCGCCAGCGACGCGAGCGGCGCAGGCCGCGACTTGTGCTTCCGTCATGATGGCGCCTCCAACCCCGTTTGCGGGTCAGTTGATGAGGTAGAGCGAGGGGTAGAAGAAGACCCAGACCACATCGACGAAGTGCCAGTACTTAATCGAGGCCTCCACGCCCCAGTGGCGCTCCTGGGAGAAACGGCCCCGCGCCAGCAGGAAGAGAACGAGCACCAGGATCGCCACGCCGCTCAGCACGTGCGACGCGTGCAGCCCGGTCATGGAGAAAAAGGCCGTGCCGTAGGGCTCGCCCTGCGTGAACTCCGCCTCCGACCATTCGAGGACAACGCCGCCGAAGAAGACCAGGCCGAGGACGATCGTCGCGAGGAGCATCAGGCCGGCCCAGCCGCGCCTGCCTCTGCTGATGGCGACTTCCGCGCTGTAGGCCGTGAAGCTGCTGGCGAGCAGCACGCAGGTGATGGCCAGGCCCAGTTGTTGGTCGAGGTGTTCCGGCTTGTCCGTCCCCGCGAGGTAGAACCGGGCCGCCAATAACGCCCCGAACAGGAACGTCTCCGAAAGGAAGAAGAGCCACAGCCCCACGGTATTCATGGCGGGCCGGGCGGCGTGTTCTACGTGACCTCCGTGCGGAGGGCGGCTGCCATCGCCGGTGTAGCCATCTCGCGCGTAGATCGAAGCCAGGGCCATTGCCTAGTGCTCCCCTTTCAGCCATGCGCGGGCAAGACGCATGAAGTACCAAACGATGAGGGCGGCCTTGACCTGGGCGATGAACACGATCGGCAGGAGGTTCTGCTCGACCTCAATCGCTATCGCGTACTCGACTGCCGTCAAGACGGCGAGCGCCAGGATTACGACCGTGCCAACCTGCATCTCACGCCTTCCGTTCCTGCCTGGATTTCGTTCTGGTCGAGCTTGTCATCCGCCGGCCTCCGGGGCTGGCGCGGCCCCGGCCGGGCTGAAGGCCGCATGCGGCGCCGCCGCGACCCGGCCGTACTCGTAAGGGCCGCCCAGGACGACGGGCGGGGCCTGGAAGTTCTCCGCCGGCGGCGGCGACGAAGTCATCCACTCCAGGGTGCGGGCCTGCCACGGGTTTGCCGCCGCCTTTTCGCCCGCAACCAGGGACTTGAGCATGTTCACGACGAAGATGAGGAAGCTCGCCCCCAGGACGAAGGCCGCCACGCTGATGAACAGGTTCAGCTCGCCCAGGTTGGGCGTGTAGGAGGCCACCCTGCGGTTCATGCCTTCCAGTCCAGCCCAGAACATCGGTAAGAAGGTGACGTTGAAGCCCACGAACATCAGCCAGAAGTGGACTTGGCCCAGGTCCTCGTCGTACATGCGGCCCGTGATCTTCGGGAACCAGTAGTAGATGGCGCCGAACAAGGCGAAAATCTCCGCCCCGATGATCGTGTAGTGGAAGTGCGCGACGACGAAGTAGGTGTCGGAAAGGCTGAGGTCCGTCGGCACGTCGGCGAGATGGATGCCGGTGACGCCGCCGATGAGGAAGTTGAAGATCACCGCCAGCGCGAACAGCATGGGCGTCTTCAGCCACAGGCGACCCATCCAGATCGTCCCCAGGGCGGAGAGGAAAATCAGGCCCGTGGGGATGGAGATGATCTCCGTCGTGACCAGGAACGGCGCCAGCAGCTTGCTGTTCATGCCGCTCACGAACATGTGGTGCGCCCAGACGGCGCCGCTGATCAGGACGATGCCCATGAGGCCGCCGACGGCCCACTTGTAGGCGAAGAGCGGCTTGCGAGAGAAGTGGGCCAGGATTTCCAGCGTCAGGCCGAAGCCCGGCAGGACGAAGATGTACACCGCCGGATGTGAGTAGAACCAGAAGACGTGCTGGTACAGCAGCGGCTGGCCGCCGGCCGCGGCATTGAAGAAGACCGTGCCGGCCACGCGGTCGAGCGTGACCATGAGCATGGCCGCGGCGAACAGCTGCGTGAAGGTCAGCGCCAGGCAGGCGGCCGCGAACATGGACCAGACGAAAATCGGCATCTTGAGCCAGGTCATGCCCGGCGCCCGCATAAACGCGATCGTCACCAGGAAGTTGAGGCCGCCCAGGATCGAGGAGAGGCCGAACGTGATGATGGCGAGGTTGAAGAAGACCTGGCCGTGGGCGTTGGTAGTGCTCAGCGGCGCGTAGGCCGTCCAGCCAGAGTCCCACCCCCCGAACGCCTGCGCGCTGAGGAGCAGCACCGCCACGGGCGGCACCAGCCAGAACGACAGGGCATTGAGGCGCGGGAAGGCCATGTCCTCCGCGCCGATCAGCAACGGCACGAAGTAGTTGCCGAACCCGCCGATCACCGCGGCGACGGCCACGGCCACCATGATGATGCCGTGCATGCTCATGACGCGGTTGTACATGCCCTCGTTGAAGACCGCGCCGGCAGGCTCAATGAGGTGGGCGCGGATCGCCATCGCCAGCAGGCCGGCGGCCAGGAACAGGATCAGGAACGTGACCAGGTACTGCACGCCGATGACTTTGTGGTCGGTGGTGAAGGCGAAGTACCTGCCCGGACCCTCCGGCGAAGGCGAAGTCTTCAGGCCTAGCCACTCCTTGGCCCAGCGGCTCCAAAGGCCGACGCCCAGCAGCCATCCGGCCAGCGCGGGTACGTAGGCGATGACGAAGACCTGCTCGAACTCCCAGGCTCGGTGCCCGGAGAGGGAGCGGACGAGCATGACGGCGCCGGCGCCGAAGGCAAAGCCGATGGCGGCGCCAACGAGGCCCCTCAGGATGGGCGCGAAC
>DATMBD010000238.1:0-3640 GCA_035559355.1 Dehalococcoidia bacterium | reverse complement strand
ATGCTCAACGCGCTGGGCATGACGCCCAAAGTCTTCGACATGTCGATCATGGGCCATCCCGGGAAGTACACCTACTGCATCGCCGAAGCGGAAGAGGAGAGCCCCTGGGAGCCGTTTCACGTCGAGCGTGGCTTCCGCGCCGAGGAGAGCACGGTGACGGTGCTGCCGGGGAAGGGTCCGGTGCCCGTCGACGAACGCAACAGCGACACGCCGGAACCGATCCTGGACGCCGTGGCCACGGTGATGCCTCATGCTTTCGGGACCGGCATCTATGCCATCGTCATGGGTACGGAGCACGCCCAGATCATCGCCAGGAACGGCTGGACGAAGCGCATGGTCAAGGAGTACCTGTTCGAGAAAACGAGGCGTGAGCTGCCTGCGGGCGCACCTCGTCGTGGCAACGTCCGCACCGTGGACGGGGTCGACTACCGTTACCTGGTGCGAGTCCCTGACGACATCGCCGTCATCGTCGCGGGCGGCGGCAACGGCGGCCTAACCGCGGTGATCCCCACGCACGTCTACAACGTCCCGCCGGGCGACCTCGTGACCGTGCCGATCAAGCGAGCCGTCGGCCCGAGATGACGCCGGCGGCTACGGCCAGCGAGGGCGCGCCGGCGCCATGCCTGAGGGAGGACGGGGGCGAGGCGGCCCTCAGTCGAGGAAGTCCCTGATTAACTCCACGAAACCCTCGAACTGGTCGTGGTGGACCCAGTGGCCCGCGTTTTCGAAGATGACGGTGCGGGAGTTCGGGATGGCGGCGCAGAGCTCGTCGCGGATGGGCATGCGCGCCCACCAGCTCTCGGTGCCGCCCACGATCAGCGTTGGCGCCTTGAGGCCGGCCCAGATCGCCTTCGCGTCCTCCACGCTCCACTCCAGGGGCGATGCCATGCGCACCCAGTTGTCGAACTTCCAGACGTAGCCGCCGTCCTCGTGCGGGCGCACGGCGTGCCGGGTGAGGTGGCTCACCATCCTGGGGCTGAGGCGTTGGTTTGCCTCCTGCATGCGCGCCATCGCCGCCTCCAGCGTCCTGTAGACGACCGGCCGGTAGTTGGGAAACTCGGCCATCTCCTTGACGTAGCGCCGCAGGCGCTCAGGGCCCGGCACGCCCGAGTTGCCGAGGCGGCCGAAGCCCTCGATGGAGACGACGCGCCGAACGCGTTCCGGCGCCGTGGCCGCGTAATCGAGGACGATGCGGCCGCCGAGAGAGTGGCCGACGAGGTGGACCGGCCCTCGATCGATGACCTCGACGAGGCGGGCGAGGTCGGCGACGTAGTTCGGCAGCATGTAGGCGCCGCCGATGGCCCAGTCGCTGTCGCCGTGGCCGCGGAGGTCGGGGGCGTACACGCAGTAGCGGTCGAGCAGGGCTTGGGCGACGAAGTCCCAGCTGCGGGCGTGGTCACGCCCCCCGTGAACGAGGACCACGGACGGCTTCTTTTCGTCGCCCCAGACGACGTAGTGGAGGCGAAGCCGTCCGGAGGTGAAGAAGCGGTCGGCTGGGCCTTCCGAGGGTTCGGCCATGCACGCAGCGTACGGGGAGCAGCAGTCTAGAGCAAATCAAGGAATCGAGTATGCGAATGGTGCGCAGGACTGCACGTCTCGGATCGTAAAACAAACCTCGAATCGGACCTTGGTGCCGGACCGGAACTCATCAACATCGCTGACGTCGCCAGGAGGGATGGTGCACTCGAAGCCGCCTGCTATTCGATCGCCGATGAGGACCATCGGCCTACTGGCGCTGCAGACACGAGGGCGTGCGGGTAGGGGGCGGCCTCCGGGGAGGCTAGGCGGTTGGCTGGACGAAGCCCGATTGGACTCCGCGTTTATTTCACCCTGAAAGCGAATGAGAATGCCATTCGAGTCACAGGCTTGGACATATCCCGGTATGGGCCACACGTCGTTTGCCGTGCACGGCTGGACAGCTGTGGCAGGGAGGCATTCCGCAAGAGAGCGAACCAGCACTACTGTCGTTTTTAGCGGGCCTACCCGTTGGACTTCTGGATAGGAAGCGCTCGCGCGGATCTGGCAGGGGCCAAAGGCTGACCTGTCGCGGTCGTGTTCAAGCTGTTTGGCCGGATCGCCAAGGTCAGGAAGGAGTTGGATTGCCTCTCCCGGAGGGCCGCCGTCCTGCTCGGATGGCTCCAGGTAATCGGCGGCTCCGGATGCAAGTAAACCTACCGCTACAGCCAGCGTGACTGCCGCGGCTCCGGCCGCGAGAGCTATCTTGCTTACGGTCGGCCCCGATCGTTTCACGGCAGCCCAGATGCCGGACGAGCGCCGGCGCTGTTGGGCCCATCGGGCCGCCTCTTCGCGATTGCTCACGCCGAGTTTCGAAATGATTTCCGAGACGTGATACTTTGCTCCCGCCAGGCTGATCCCCAGCCGCGCGGCGATTTGCTCGTTCGTCAAGCCCTCGCGCAGCAAGTCAAGTACCTCTTGCTCGCGGGGAGTAAGCACATCCGGGTAACGCGGACGACCCCGTCTCATGTAGCAAAAATAGCCTTTGCGCCGGTCATTTACCCTAGCCGAACAACGGTTCTGAGATGGGAGGGGCAGCCTTTCTAAGGCTGCCCCTCCCATCATGCCGGCGCCCCACCTGCAGCCGGCGGCTGGAAGGGCCGGGGCGCGGCAGGCCGCGCCCCGGCCGGACAGGGGTCACGCGACCACGTCTGCGCCGGAGATGCCGTCCAGGCGCGCGAGGGCGAGCGTGGAAAAAAGAGCAAGCGAGACGTACCACTTGCAGCGCCAGCGGCGGGCGTCCTTCGTCTCCAACGGCCCAACCTCCTCCACCTGGATGCCGCCGTTGGTGAGCCCTGCCAACCGGCCCTCGCCGACCTGCACGGCGAAGATGCTGCTGGCCGAACCGCCCGTCTTGCTCGAGAAGGCGCCGCCGGCGATCGCTTCCGTGTCCACCATGAAGTCGCTGTCGATGACGGGAATGCCGTCGTAGAACATGACACGCTGGCCGAAGCCCGTGGACTCGAACTGGACCGGCGAGCTGAGCGCGCGGGCGTAGGCGGAGATGCCGCGCCGCGTCCGCCGCGTCATGAGCAGGAAGTCCGGCTTGCCCGGCTTCACGAGGTCGATCATTTCGTCGAGTTTTTTGAGCGAGAGGGCGGCCGGCGTGCTGCCGGTGCCCATGTGGACCTGCTGGCCCGCAGGGCAGAGCTTGTGAAGGCCGTCGAAGCCCTTGGGGTCGGCGGCCGTGTCGCCGTAGATGAACTCGTCCTCGAATTCGTGGGCGACGGCCTTCGCCTTCAGCTCCAGCACCGCCGCCTCGATGTCCTGGACGTTGCTGCGCGTCGTGGCGATGTAGCGGTCGACGTCGGCGTCGCCGCCGAGAATCTTGAGCGTCGTCTGCACCTGCGTGAACGTCGGCGTCGATTCCGCCCAGGTATCGCCGACGTCGAAGAAAGCGGCGCTCGCCATGGCGTTTTCGCGGTTGTAGGTGAGGGCGTTGCCGACCATTTCGATGAACGGCAGGACTTCGAGGACGCGCGACTCTTTGATCACGGTCTCGATCACGCCCTGTAGGACGACGTCGTTCGAGAGTTTGGCCGCTTCGGCCAGGGTCAGGGCCATCTAGTTCTCCTTTCGATTCGGTAGCGGGGGGCGTCAGGCGTGCCTGAGCCCGAGCCGGATC
>DATMBD010000237.1:0-2528 GCA_035559355.1 Dehalococcoidia bacterium | reverse complement strand
ACAAGCGATGGATTCAGTCTGGAAATTAGGGCCGCCGTCATAACAAAGGCGTTTGAACGCAGGCGCCGCAGGCTAACAAACCCGTTTACACTCGGCCGTTTTGCCTCTCGGAAACGTTATGTTTAGTAAGAGAGCGGCCATTTGACACTGGTGCACGGCCGCCGCATGATCCTCTTCGACGCCGGACTCACCCACCGAGGCATGATGACCCCCGAGAGTCCGGTCGGGATTCAACCCCAACGGAGGGCTGCCAGAGGCAAGGCCGCCGCACCGCTCCCCAAGCGCACCGCCACCAGCTTTGGACTCGGCGCTCGACTCCACTACCCCTAGCGGTCAACGAAGCTAGCGCTCGCCGGTCCGGTCCCAAGACCCATCGAGGAGATGGTCATGAGCCGTCCAACCGGTGTTGCCCGCTCGTCAATTCGTGTCGCCGCTGTGTTGGTCCTCGCCTCCCTCGCCGCCGTCCTGATCGGGTGCGGCGACGACAGCAGCCCACCGTCCGGCGAGCGCACGGATGCGCCCAGGAAACTCACCTTCATGGCGGGCTTCAAGCCCCAGGCGAACCTGCCCTTCGTTGGCGCCTACGTGGCCAAAGAGAAGGGCTTCTTCGAGGAGCTAGGCGTCGACGTCGACATCCGCCACGCCCAGTCCGGCGAGCACCTCCAGCTGCTCCTGGCTGGCGAAGTCCAGGTCGCCACGGCGAACGCCGCCAACGTCATCCAGCGCGTCGCGGACGGCCTCCCCATAGTGGCCATCGCCCTAATCGGCCAGAAGAGCGAGCAGGGCTTCGCCGTAGGCGCCAACTCCGGCATCAACAGCGTCAAGGACTGGGCCGGCAAGCGCCTTGGCTACAAGGGGACCGTCCCCGTCGAGTTCCTGGCGATCGCCAAAGCCAACGGGCTCGACCCCGATAAGGTCGACCAGGTCAAGGTCGGCTTCGACCCGCGCGTGCTCAGCGAGGGCCAGGTCGACATCCTCGCCGTCTTCGTCTCGAACGAGCCCGGCCAGCTGCAGCGGATCGGCTACCCGGTGAAGGTCTTCGACCCCAGCGACTACAACATCCCGGCCCTCGGGTTGACGTACATCGCCAGTCGCGAGGGCATCGAAAAGGACCCGGTAGCGATCGAGCGCTTCCTGCGCGGCGCCTTGCGCGGCATCGAATACGCGAGCACGCACGTGGAGGAGGCGGTCGATATCGTCATGAAGTACGCGCCTCAGGAGAACCGCGACCAGCAACGCTACATGCTCACGACGGAACTGGCGCGCGCCAGGACGGACCTCACGGAGCAGCACGGCTTCGGCTGGCAGACGCTGGAGCAATGGGCGGCGCTGGCGGACGCCCTGAAGGAGTTCGGCGTCGTCACCAAGCCGGTGGATCCTGCGCAAATGTTCACGACCAAATTCCTCGAGCGCATCTATGCGAAGCGCAATTAGCGTCACGCCCGAAACGCCGGCGCCGTGGGCCGTCCTGCCCGTGAAGGCATTCGATGCCGCGAAGAGCCGCCTCGCCTCGGAGGTGAGCGCCGACGGACGACGCTGTCTTGCCCAGCAGTTGATGCTGACCTGCCTCGACGCCCTCATCGCCAGCAAGGCCCTGGCCGGCGTCCTCGTGGTCAGTTCGGACGCGCGAGCCCTGGCCCTCGCGCGCGAACGCGGTGCCGAAGCCCTGAGCGAGCCGGGCTTCGGCCTCAATCCCGCGTTGGAGGCTGCGCGGGGGGCTCTCGCGGCCAGCGCCTCAGCCCTCCTCGTGGTGGCCGCGGACCTTCCTTTCGTTACGGTTGAAGATATTCGCCTCTTGCTCGACGGCGCCGCTGGAGCCAGCGTAGCCATCGTCCCCGATCGGCGGCGAAGCGGCACGAACGCCCTCCTCCTCCAACCACCCAACGCCATCAGCTTCGCGTTCGGGGAGGGCAGCTTCGAGCGCCACCTCGCCCTCGCCGCGGCCGCGGGCCGCGAGGCGCGCGTCATCGATCTGCCGAACCTCGCGTTCGACCTCGACACACCCGCCGACCTCGCAGAGCTGCGTGAGGCGGACTGGCCCCGCCTCACCCTCACCGGCCTCCGGAGCCTGCGCTAGCCGATCAGCCCAGCTGGCCGAGCAACTCCAGGCAGGTACGGGCCAGCGAGGCGCGGTCGGCGTCCGACCGCATCACGGTCTGGGCGACCGAGACGCGCATGCCCAGAGCCCTAACCTTGTCCGCTAGCCCTGCATCCACCTCGTCCATGACGAAGCCCCGAGCAACGTCCCAGTAGCCCTCCGCTATCGCAACCGGCGAGGCCTCTCGGCCCAGCTCTCGCAGCATCTTCGCGGCAGGGCCCTTGATCGCCTCCCCGCCGACGATGGGCGAAACGGCCAGCGCCGGCTGCGACGCCACCAGCTCGGGCAGGCCAGCGAGCGCCAGGATGGGCCCAACGCTCACGAGCGGGTTCGAAGGGGCGATGACTACCCCGTCCGCCTCCTTCAGGGCCGTCACGACCGCCGCGGTCGGCCGAGCCGTTTCGATCCCCGCGAAACGAACTCCTTCTAC
>DATMBD010000236.1:0-3419 GCA_035559355.1 Dehalococcoidia bacterium | reverse complement strand
TGGCAGGCGAAGAGGTGCAGGTGGGGCTGGGCGATCTTGACTCGCGCTGACCGGCGGCGCTTGCGCGGCAAGTGACGGCTGCGCTGCCGAACAGGTGTCGTACTGTCCATCGGCAAGCGCTGGACGGAGCCTTCAGGCCTTTAGGCTGGCTCCACGTGCCCGGAGCGGACACGGTAGACGGCGCAGGCGGCGACGAAGTCAGGCGGGAGCCAGGCGCCGGTTGTCGCGGTGAACCATGCCTGGTCGAAGCCCTCCAGGCCGCGGAGCACGGATCGGCGGCGGCTTTCGTCCAGCTCGGAGACGATGTCGTCGAGGAGGAGCACGGGCGGATCGCCATCGATTTCGCGCAGGAGGCCGGCCTCGGCCAGGCGGAGGGAGAGGGCCACGGTGCGAATCTGCGCCCGTGACGCGAAAGCTGCCGCGGCAACGCCGTTGAGGGCAATGCGGAGCTCGTCGCGGTGCGGGCCGACGAGCGAAACGCCGGCGGCGGTCTCGCGCCGCCGCTGAGACGCGAGCGCCGCGGCGAAGAGGCTCCGCACCTGATCGGCGGGCGCATCGGGGGCAAGAAGTCCGCGCCATTCGTCGCCCAGCTGCGGTTCGTACGCGATCTCCAGGCGCTCGCCGGCGCCGCCGCTCAGGTCCGCGTGGGCCGTCGCGGCCCGCCGGCCGAGGGCAGCGACGGCGTCGCGGCGGGCGGCGATGATCGCCCCACCCTCGCGGGCGAAGCCCTCATCCCATAACGACAGCTCGTCCGGGCCAGCGACGCCCTCTTTTATGCGCCGGAGCGTCGCGTTGCGCTGCTGCATCAGGCGCGCGTAGCGCTGCAAAGCGGCGTAGTAGCGGCGGTCCGCCTGCGAGATCGCCGCGTCGAGGTAAGCTCGCCGGGACGCCGGGGGGCCGGACACGATATCGAGGTCGTCAGCCGTGAACAGCACGGCCCGCAGCTGGCCCACGAAGTCGGTTATGCGCCGCGCGATGCCGTTGACCCGGAAGCGTTTGCCTCCCCGTGCCGAGCCCGCCGGCGCCGGCGCAGGCCCGGCGACGATGGCCTCCACTAGCACGCGGCCGCTCCTGCGCCCGACCTCCGCTTCCAAGCGCGCGAAAGGCTGCACTTCGCTCTCTTCGGCCCAGCCAATGACCTCCGAGTCCGTGCCGGCCCTCGGGGAGCGGCCGCTCGCAAGCAGATAGACGGCCTCGAGGAGGTTGCTCTTCCCCTGAGCGTTGTCGCCGATGAAAAGCAGTTGTCCAGGCGAGAGGGCCAACTCGGCTAGGCGGAAGTTGCGGAAGTTGGTCAGGTGAAGATGTCGGATGTGCAAGTCAGGCTCGAGGCGATTATAGGCGGCGCCGCGACCCGCCGGACGGGGGCGAAGGTTCGGGACGCGCCGAATCGAAACCGCGGCCGTGAGGGGAGCGCTGCTGAGGCATCGCCTTCCCCTTTTCTTTGACAGCAGCGGAACGGGAAGCTACACTCGCTTTCACAACCGAAGACGAAGGCTGAGAACGGGACTAGTAGCCCGCAAACGCGAGGCCCCAGAGAGCCGGGATGAGGTGAGAGCCCGGCGCCGGCGCAGCGAGTGAATGGACCCGGGAGCCGCGCCCCGAAAGCCGCTTGCGGCGAGTAGACGGCGCCGGAAGGGCCCCGTTAGCAAAGCCCAGGGCATCGCCTCGATGTCTCGAGGCCGTGCCCGCAAAGAGATGCCTTCCCCCCGGAGGGCAATTAGGGTGGCACCGCGAATCGCCTTTCGCCCCTAACGGCGCAAGGCGATTTTTGTTTGTGGAGGGGATCGATGGCTGACGACTACAAGTTCCTGCTCCCTGAGCGCGACCTGCCGACCCATTGGTACAACATCCTGCCGGACCTGGTGGCGACCGGTGGTCCGCCGCCACCGCCGCTCCATCCCGGCACCCACCAGCCCATCGGCCCGGAGGACCTGGCGCCGCTGTTCCCCATGTCGCTGATCGCCCAGGAGGTCAGCCAGGAGCGCTTCATCGAGATCCCGGAGGCCGTGCGGGAGGTCTACAAGCTGTGGCGGCCTTCGCCGCTGCAGCGGGCGCATCGCCTGGAAAAGGCGCTCGGGACGCGGGCGCACATCTACTACAAGTACGAAGGCGTCTCGCCGGCGGGGTCGCACAAGCCAAACACGGCCATCGCCCAGGCCTACTACAACAAGCAGGAGGGCACCCGCCGCCTGACCACGGAAACGGGCGCGGGCCAGTGGGGCAGCGCGCTCGCGCTTGCCTGCAACCTCTTCGGCCTGGAGCTGAAGGTCTACATGGTCAAGGTCAGTTACGAGCAGAAGCCGTACCGGCGGATCATGATGGAGACCTGGGGCGGCAGCGTCGTGCCCAGCCCAAGCAAGGACACGAACTCCGGCCGCCAAATCCTGGAGCAGGACCCGGACTCGCCGGGGAGCCTCGGCATCGCCATCAGCGAGGCCGTCGAGGACGCGGCCTCGCGCGAGGACACGAAGTACTCGCTGGGCAGCGTCCTCAACCACGTCCTCCTGCACCAGACGGTCGTCGGCGAAGAGGCCCTCAAGCAGATGGAGATGGCCGGCGAGTACCCGGACGTCGTCGTCGGCTGCGTGGGCGGCGGCTCTAACTTCGCCGGCCTCGCCTTCCCCTTCCTGCGCGAGCGGCTGATGAACGGCAAGCAGACTCGCTTCTTGGCCGCGGAGCCGGAGGCATGTCCCAGCCTGACGAAAGGCGAGTACGTGTACGACTTCGGCGACACGGTGGGCGTGACGCCTCTGGTGAAGATGTACACGTTGGGCCACACGTTCGTGCCGCCCGGCATCCACGCGGGCGGCCTCCGCTACCACGGCATGGCCCCCCTGGTCTGCGAGTTGCACGCGCGTGGCCACATCGAGGCCAAGGCGTACCCGCAGACGGGCGTCTTCCAGGCCGCGGTTCAGTTCGCGCGGACGGAGGGCATCATCCCGGCGCCGGAGAGCGCCCACGCCATCCGCGCTGCCATCGACGAGGCGAAGGCGGCTGACGAGGCTGGCGAAAGCCGCGTCATCCTCTTCAACCTCAGCGGCCACGGCCACTTCGACCTCGCCGCCTACGACCTGTTCCTTTCGGGCCGCCTGCAGGACTACGCCTACCCGGAGGAGATGGTGCGGCAGGCCATGGCGGCCGTACCGAAGGTAGGCGTCTGAAGTGCAGAGTACGGAGTACACAGTGCAGCCACTGAGCGCCGCGAAGGCAGGCAAGCCGGCGTTCTGTAACTTGGTCCTTTGGGAGAAGGCACAAACGCTGGCGTCCCAGCTCGTGCTGCTGGTTGACGGGTTACCACGGACGCGCTCCGCTAACGCGCTCGGGGACCAGCTTCTCAGAGCCGGCACCTCGATTGCGGCCAACGTAGCCGAAGGGTACGGACGTTACTCGGACCCGGCGTTTCGCAATCACCTGTCCAT
>DATMBD010000235.1:0-3530 GCA_035559355.1 Dehalococcoidia bacterium | reverse complement strand
GCGCCGGTTACCGTCTGCGGCTCGAAGTGCCAAGCAGAGAAATCGACTTCGGCGCCCGCGTGGAGCAGAAACACGCTAGCGCCCCGGCTTCCATCCTCCGCGCAGCTCCAGGCTCTGGCGGATGAGCTCGATGCGGCGGCGGCTGATGATGTTGAGGGCGACGCCGGCGATCCCGATCAGGGGCACGACGATGCCGATCGCCAGCAAGACGGCGCCGAGGGTCGGCGTCTGGTCCTGGTCGATCATGATCCAGCCCGCGACGGCGCCGCCGAGGCCGAAGTGAAACATGAGCAGGAATATGAGCATCGGCGCCTCGAGGAGGGTGCCGCGCTCAACCGGCGATCGCAGCTCCGGCGGCTCCACGCCGCGGCCGTGGGCTTCGGCCCAGCGCCGGCTATAACAGGCCTTGTGCACCCAGCGGCGTTCGGCGAAACCGGCGTCGGCCCAGTCCTCGATGGCGCCGCCGCATTCGCTGCAGCGGCCGGGCCACTCCAGCATCATGGCAACCTCCAGATTCGGACGCGCGGGGAGGCCTGGCCGGCCTCCAGCGGCCGGCGAAACGCTGCCATCCGTGCCTCTTCTCGCGCTAGCAACTGCACAACTCCCGCCTGGTGAAAGCCTCCCAGCCTTCGCGGGCGATGACGGCGACCATGACCAACGCCGCCAAGGGGTCGGCCCACCACCAGCCAAAGGCCGCGTTGGCGCCGAGTCCCAGCAGAAGCGTGGCTGAGAGGTAGCTGCAGATGACCGTCTCGCGCGACTCGGCCTCGAGGGCGCGGCTGTTGAGGTCGTGGGAAAGGGCGTGCTGACGCCGGGCCACCACCGGCATGATCGCCAGCGACGCCACCGCGATAGCGATGCCGAGCAGGGACTCGTCTGGGGCTGAAGCCGTGGCCAGATCATAGAGGGCGTGCGCGGCCACGTAGACAGCGAGGGCCATGAGCGTCAGACCGACGAAGACGGCGAGACGCCGCTCCCAGCCCAGCTCCTCTTCCTGCTTCGTGCGCCAGAGATGGGCCAGAACGGCGGCGGCGGCGCTCACCTCGATGGCGCTGTCCAGGCCGAAACCGACGAGGGCAGGGCTTGCGGCGACCACGCCGGCGACGACGGAAATGGCTCCCTCTAGGAAGTTGTAGCCGATGAGGATGGCTTGAAGGGCCACGGCCTTCCGGACGAGGGACTCGCGGCTGATGACTTCGGTGACCACTCTGACGCCCTGCTTCCAGTTTAGCGGGAAGCGCGGCTTGGAGCCGCTCCGTGGAATGCCGGCCCCGGCCTCCGGGATGCTCCGATAGCGACGCATTTTGCGGCTCTCGCTCGATGCTGCGAACCGCGGTCCGAAAGCCTCGGCGATGCTACAGCGGGAAGACCCAATGCTGCCGCCGAGCACGCGTTTCTCCTTCGCGGAGACGGTACGGGCCTCGCAGCGGGGTGGAAGGGCCGGGAATCGATCGCTACTGCTAAGCGCAGTACTGCAGGACGAATCCAGCGGATGCGGCGTCGGTTGCCGATTCAGGACGAGGAAGGCTTTTCGAGGCCTCCTAGGCGCCCACGACCTTCAGCCGGAGGCGCATGAGCTCCGGGCGGGCCTCCTCGACGACGATGGCGTGGCCAGTGCTGCGGTGGAGCGATGCCGCCAACTCGCTGGCCGATATGGGGGAGCGGAGTTGGAGGAGGATACGGGACTCCCCTTCCTGAAAGCGCTCGACGGAAGCGGCGGCCACCGGCTCCATGGCCATGAGAGCCTTCTGGATATCCATGAGCGCCTGGAAACCAGGGACGCCGGAGAGGGAAAGCGAAACCCCCTCGCCGCCCGGCTGAAAGGTGGGTTCAGGGGGCTCTGCCGCGGCGGCCGGCGCCGCCGGCGTCGCCAGGCGCTCCAGGAGCTCGGCCATGAGCTGCGAGAGGCCATGGAGGTGGTTGACGAGGCGATCGAGGGAGGACGCTAGGTTGGAGAGCTGGTCGGCCACGAGCTGGCGCTGCTCCCTTTCCTCGGCGAGCTGCCTCTCCAGGCGCTCGGACAGGGAGGCAATGGCGGCGCGGCTCTGGGCGAGCTCGGCGCGGGAAACACCGGCTTCAGCGGCTGCCGCCTCCTGCAGCGCACGGATCGCTTCCGCGATCAGGCCCGCGGCGCGGGCGACAGCGTCCTCATGGTTCTGGGTCAAGCGAGTCCCCTCGCCGGGCGCCAAGCTCCCCGGACAGCTTCTTGTTCGTCATGGGATTATCGGCCCGCCGTCATGGCCTCTGACAGGGTAGCTCCCTGATTTTTCGCTTCTGTAATCTCGTTGACGCCCCACTTGCGCTCCCTTAGCGTGGCAACGATAGCATGGCGACGCTGCTGCGGGCCCTTGTTGACGCCAGCGGCCTTTCGCGGCGCAGAGCCTTCGCGGCCATCCGTGAGGGACGCGTGTCGGTCGATGGCAGGCCGTGCCGGGACCCGTCCGCGCCGTACGGCGGCGGTGAGATCGTCTTGGACGGCGCGCCCCTGAGCGCCCAGAGGGCGGAGCGCGCCTACCTGCTCTTGAACAAGCCGCCTGGCTACGTCACCACCCGCGCCGATGAGCGCGGACGGCGAACGGTGTTCGACCTCGTGCCGGCGGAGCTTGAGGCGCCAGGCCTGCACAGCGTGGGTCGCTTGGACCGGGATACTTCCGGCCTCCTCATCCTCACGAACGACGGCGACCTCACGTTCGCGCTCACGCACCCCCGCCACGAGGTGGACAAAGAGTACTTCGTCCGCCTCGCTCAGCCGGCAAGCGAGGACCAGATCGCGCGGCTGCGGAGCGGCGTGGAAATCGATGGGCGGATGACCAGGCCCGCGCGCCTGCGGCGGCTGGTCGGCGCGGGCCCCTTCCAGCTTTCGATCACGGTCCGGGAGGGCCGGAAGCGTCAGGTGCGGCGCATGTTCGAAGCCGTCGGCGCCCGCGTGACGGGGCTGCGACGCGTGCGCGAAGGCCCGCTGGAGCTGGGTGGCCTGCCGGAAGGCTCCGTCCGGCGGCTGACCGCGGAGGAGGTCGAGGCGCTGAGACGGGCGGCGGGGGCAGGCTGAGCTCGGCCGGGAGCGGCCCACTATCGCCCCGTCCCCGGCGACTACCGCAAGCCCGCGTCGCCGGTGCTGGGCGGCTGGATGAAGCCGGGAGCGGATGCCGCCTGGGCCGGCGAAGGCGGTTGCGCCGGCCTCTGGGCGGGAGGCGTGGCCGCAGGCGGGGAGGCGGGGAGGAAGTCCGCCGGGACGACAACCTGACCTCGGATTTCGCCCTCCGGATGGTCTACCGTCTTCAGGACCACGTACCAGTTCCCGGACGTGAAGCCGGCCAGCTCGGTGGGCGTGAGCGTGAGACGGCCTGCCGTAACGATGAAGCCGCCGTCGGCGAGGTGGCGAACCAAGGGGCCGTTGCTCCCGGGCGCGCCTACGTGCATGTCCGCGCCGATTACGACGTTCTGGCCGATGCCCTTGACGTCGACCGTGTAGTTGGCCTCGGTGCGGTCGTCATTGAAGAAGAAGCGCACGAAGCCCCAGGCGTGGGTCG
>DATMBD010000234.1:0-2813 GCA_035559355.1 Dehalococcoidia bacterium | reverse complement strand
GCCGGCGCGCAGGTGCTTCAATGGCCCACGCCGATGACGGCCGCGTCGCCGTTAGCCTTGATCTCTCGCCAGAGGGCGGGATCGTCGTGATGATAGACGTTGGACATCTGCACGAGGCGCGTGGTCACGTTCGGCAAACGCTGCGCGAAGACCGATTGCAGCTCTTGCATGAAAACGCCGGAGTCGTCGAAGCGGGGATCGACGAGATAAACCGTTTTCCCGTCCAGGCCTTCCAGGCGAGGGGCCATCTTCTTCAGGGAGACTTTGGGTGGATAGCCCAGGGGCGTCAGCAGCTTCAAGTTGGCCATCTTCGTCTCCCTTCTCGCCGGAAGAGTCAGGCGCTCTGAGCTCCTGCGGCGGCTTCTCTGAGGAGCGCTTCCAGGTCGTCATCTGGGGTCAGATATCGACCGGAGAGGGGATTGCAGCGGCCGGAAGCCAAGGCCACGCAGAGCTCGGCGCAGCGCCGCAGGCCTTCGGAGCCGTCCTCGTGGGCGGCCTTGCGCCGCGACAGGTTGCCGACGAAGTCCGGCAGATACTTCTGCGCCATCGGGTCTGCCATGGTCAGCTCGGACAGCTCTGTGAGGACGTTGCCGGGCGTTATCGAGAACGCGTAAACGCCGTGCTGTCTCCCCTCCTCTGCCAGGAAGGAGGCAAGCCGGATCTGCGTAGACTTGGCGACGCCGTAGCCGGAGAGGTAGGGCCGCACGCCGCGGCCCGCACCGCTGGCGACCAGGATTACGTGCCCGCCACCCCGCTCGATCATCGTCGGCACGAATGCGTTTATGTAAAGCATCGCCCCGTAGACGTGGATCGCCTGCGCTTCCCACCAGCGCTCCGGCTCCACTTCCCAGGTCGGGCCGAAGGGCCAGGGCACACCTGCGTTGTGGACGACGATGGTCGCCGGGCCGAAGCGCGCCTCGGTCTCGCGCCGGACGCGCTCCACGTCCGCGCGTTCCTTGACGTCGCCTTCGACGGCAAGAGCGCGCCCCCCAGCGCTTTCGATCATCGCCACGGTTTCGTCCAGCTGGGACTTTGTCCTCGCCGTAACCACGACGGCCGCGCCCGCTGCCGCGAACCCCATAGCGATCGCCCTGCCGAAGCCCCGGCCGCCGCCGGTCACGACCGCCACCCGGCCCTTCAGCTCGTCGCTCATCGCAGTTGCCACCTCGCTTCAAACGCGCGGGCTTGAGGCCCGGCAACGTGTATTCCAGGGCATTGTATGAGGGCAGGCTAGCCTCGATGAAGAGGAGGTGAACTTCGATCCGGGCTCGACCACCTCAGCAAGGCCGTAAAGCTCGCCAGCGCCGTCGTCAGCGGCACCGACGCCACGATGCCGATACTGCCCACCAGGGTGCGTATTACCTCCACGGCCAGGAATTCCCGGCTGAGTAACGTCATCATTGATTCCGCCTGGAGCGACAGAAGGATGAGCAGCGGGAGCGCCGCGCCGGCGTAGGCCAGGAAAAGAGTATTGACCGTCGACGCTATGTGGTCGCGGCCGATGTTCATGGCGCGCCGGAAGAGGTCCGGAGCCCTCAGCACGGGGTTGGCCGAGTGTAATTCAAACACCGAAGAGGCCTGCGCCACGGTGACGTCGTCCAGCACCCCAAGGGCGCCAATGATCATGCCAGCCAGGAGCAGGCCTTGCGAGTTGATTCCACCGGCAGTGAGGATGTTCACTGTCGCCGCCTGCTCCTCGGCTAGGCCGGAGAGCCGCGCGAAGTCTACCGCAAGGGCCGCCAGCACGGCCGTGAGGCTAAGGGCCACTGCTGTCCCCACAAACGCCGTTGTCGTCTTGCGATTGATGCCGTGCGAAAAGTACAGGCTGAACAGCATGATAACGATGGCGCCAGCAACCGATATGGCCACAGGGTCATGCCCTGAAATGATGCCAGGAATGATGAAGCGCAGGATCACAATCAGGCTCGCAGCCATCGCGAGCAGCGACATCACCCCTTGTAGGCGACCGACGACGACGACAAGCGCCGCAAATGCCGCACCCAAAATCCAAAGTTGGCTGTCGCGGGCGTAATCGACGACGAAGAAGCGCTCGCCGCCTGGCCCTTCAACTGAACTGACCAAGATGTCGTCGCCGGCGCGAAGCCGCATTCGCCGAGCGTCCTGTTCGCCATAGCTGTGGTCGAAGACCACGGTCCTACCTGACAGGCTTACTTCCAGTCGCTGAACCGTTTGAGCGCCGCGCTCGCTGCTCTGGGTCTGTTCCTCCAATACACGCCGCACACTTCCGCGCTCGGCCTCCGTTTGGCTGTTGCGCACCTCTGGAACGTCGAAGGCAAGCTCAGGGACGACAAAGGCCGTGAGGACCAGAACGGACCCAAGCAGCAGTAGAACCCCGAGACGCGTGGCGAAGCCCTCGAGGGAGATTCGCGCCGCTAGGGACTTGGGGTCAGGTGCCATGAGGGCCAGTGCCGGCGTTCGCGTAAGCCGAGCGGCGGTTTGAGGTCATCAGTCGCTTACGCTATCGAAGTCGGGCTGTTGATGCCACTGCGAGCATGCAGGCGTGGCCGGCATGGCCGCAGACCTTCCACTCGTCTAAGCTTTCCCCACGCGAAGGACCCTGGCATGCTGCGCGCTTCGCGGCGCCCCAGGGGCTACGGCATGGAGGTTTGCGATGCGCGGCGTCGTTTTCTTGGGCGAGCGAGAATTGGAATTGCGGCAGTTTCCGGACCCTTCGCCGGGGGCGCGCGAAGTCGTCGTCGAAATCAAGGCCTCGGGAATGTGCGGCAGCGACCTGCCTCCCTACAGGGCGCCTCGCTCCGCGGCCCGAGAGATCATCCGCGGCCATGAGCCGT
>DATMBD010000233.1:0-9589 GCA_035559355.1 Dehalococcoidia bacterium | reverse complement strand
GTACAGCCAGCTGATGCGGGCCAAAATCAGCACTTATGACAAAGTCCCGCCGCCGAGCGAATGGGAGCCAGAGTTCGCGCAGTCCTACGAGCAGAGCCCCGATGGCTTGCAGGTGACGTTCAAGCTGCGTGGCATGAAGTTCGACAACCGGCCGCCCACAAACGGCCGCGTCAGCACGTCCGCGGACGTGAAATACAGCTTCGAGCGGTTCGAGAAGACGAACCCGCGGGCGCCCGAGCTCATGAACTCTCGCAGCCCCGACGCGCCGATCACAGCCGTCGAAACGCCGGACGAGCAGACGGTGGTCTTGAGGCTCAAGTTCCCGTTCGCGCCCCTCTTCGCCTATCTGGGGAGCACGTTCTTCCCGCACATCTATCCCAGGGAGGCCGACGGCGGCTACGAGACGCGCAGCGTCTCACGCGGTACAGGCGCCTGGACCCTGCCCGACAGCCGGCCCGCCGGAAACGCGGAGTTGACCCGCAACACGAATTACTACCACTCCGGCGAGCCCTACTTCGACAGACTCAACTTCATCAACCTCAACGAGAACGCCGCCATCTACGCCCAGATGGAGGCGGGAACGATCGACTTCTATCACTTCTTCACTCAGGAGGACATGCTGAAGCTGAAGAAGGACAACCCGCGCATGATCATGTACCAGCGGCCCTACTTCGCGAAGGGCTGTGGCGCGATCTTCTTCGGCCGGCGTCCGGGCTCCCCTTGGAACGACGAGCGCGTCCGCAAAGCGCTGGCCATGAGCATGGACGCCGACCTCTGGGGCGACAACTACAGCAACCGCGCCCGTTTCGAGGCTGAGGGGCTACCCGTGAACACGGCTTGGTTCGCGCGCGCCGGCCCGGGCTACAGCTGGTGGTTGGATCCTAAGAAGGACGAGCTTGGCCCGGCCTCGAAGTGGCTGAAGCACAACCCGGCGGAGGCAAAGAAGCTTCTCCAGGCGGCGGGCGTCTCCACGCCCGTCCGCCAGACCTACCACTTCGTTCCCAACCCCGGCCGTGACCCTCTCTACCAGGCCATGCTCGGCATTTACGAAGCCAACGGCGACTTCAAGTTCGAACAGCAAGCCCATCAGGACTTCAACCTCTACCTGACTCAGATCCGCAACACCGGCGGCAACTTCGACGGCATCAGCATCTCGTTCTACTTCGACCACCACGACTACGACTGGACGATGTACCTCGCCTACCACCCGTCCTCGACCGACTTCTGGATGGGGAAGGCGAACGAAGACCCCAAGATGACCGACTTTGTCAACCGCCAGCGGAGGGAGCTGGACAACAAGAAGCGGGAGCAGATATTCCAGGACTTCGTCAAATACGACGTCGAGAAGATGTACTACATCCCCTACCACTTCCCGGTAGACTTCCAGCCGTACTTCGTGGCGCAGCCGTGGGTCGGCGGCTGGGGATGGTGGCAGCCGTACATCGAACAGAACCCCGCCGGTGGAGGGCAAATCCTTTCGCAGTACTGGTTTGACGCTTCCAAGAAGACCACGTAATCAGCGCCTGGCGGAGGCCGCGCTCCTTCGGGGCGGCCGGCCTCCGCCAGGGCTAACCCCGGGGAGGCCATGGTCGTAACCCGCATCACCGCAGCCAACGAAAACCTGACCGCCGGCCGTTCGCGAGAGGAGGCGCAGCAATACTGGGCGGAGACCCATGGCAAGCTCGTGGCGAACAGCCCCACACTGCGGCGGTACCATCACTACTTCAGCCTGCCGGAGGCGTACGAGAACGACCCGAAACCCACGTTCATCGGCATCTCGAAGTTCTGGCGCGACGACCCCTTCGCCATCGCCCAGCTCGCCGATGACGGCCAGCCGCTCGATCCCTTCACGCGCTTCTATCGCAACCAGCCGGCCGGCAACGACGACGCCCAGCTCTTCGATCGCTCCCGCCGCTGGCCTCGGGACGATCAGCACGCGGACATCCTCGGCGAGGAGCACGTCATCCTCGACGGCCCCACGCGTCCGGGGATGGTCAACGCCATCTTCATGGTCTGTCGCAGGCCCGGCCTCGACCATCGCGACTTCTTCGAGCACTGGCTAGATGTCCACGCCGCCCTGGCGGTCAAGCTCCCGGGCCTTCGACGCTACGTCCAGAACCACGGCCTTCTGGAGGCTTTTCATCGCGGCCGCGGCGGCCAGACGCACGACGGCTGGTCCGAGTTCTGGTTCGACGACTACGCCGCCTTCCAGCGCGCCTATGGGTCACCCGAGTGGCAGGCGATGGCGGAGGATGGCCGCACGCTCTTTCACCCCAAGCAGGGGATCGTCATCGGCCGGGAGTACGTCCAGAAGGACGAGAACTGGAAACCGCGGGACTACGGGGCGCTGTCCATGAGCGAGGATGAGATCCGCGCCAAGCTGCTGGCCCAGGGATACCACTCCCTCTCGTGCGACCCCCAGGTCCCCGCCCGGATCAAGGCCGCCGCCGAAAAGGGACAGATAGCCGTCTGGACGGAGCACCACATCGTCGTCTACGGCGACTTCATCATCGATGCCCGACCGCAGCGCTTGCCCTCGACTGCGGCTGGCGCGTGACGGCGGACGGAAAGGAGGGCCGAGGCTTGGCGATCAAACGGATCACGGCCGCCAATGAAAACTTGACGAGCGGGCGCTCCCGTGAGGAAGCGCAGCACTACTGGGCGGAGAGCCACGGCAAGCTGGTTGCCAACAATCCCAATCTTCGCCGCTATCATCACTTCTTCAGCCTGCCGGAGGCGTACGAGAACGACCCCAAACCCACGTTCATCGGCATCTCGATGTTCTGGCGCGATGACCCCTTCCTCATGACACAGCCCCCGCCGGACGGCTGGTTCCCAGTTCGGGCGGACGACCAGCACCTGTTCGACAGAACCCGTCGCTGGCCGATCCAGGACCAGCACGCGGACATCCTGGGCGAGGAGCACGTCATCGTCGATGGCCCAACGAGCCCCTCGATGGTGAACGCGATTTTCATGGTCTGCAGGCTTCCCGGCCTCGACCATCGCGACTTCTTCGAGCACTGGCTGGAGGTCCACGCCGCCTTGGCGGCCAAGCTACCCGGCTTGCGGCGCTACATCCAGAACCACGTCCTCCTCGAGGCGTTCGAGAGGACGAGGGGCGGCATGACCCACGATGGCTGGTCCGAATTCTGGTTCGACGATTACGCCGCCTTCCAGCGCGCCTACAGGTCGCCCGAGTGGCAGGCGATGGAGGAAGACGGGCGCACCTTGTTCTGCGAGGAAAAGGGCATCGTCATCGGCCGGGAGTACGTCCAGAAGGACGAGAACTGGAAACCGCGGGACTACGGGGCGCTGTCCATGAGCGAGGACCAAATCAGGGAGAAGCTGCTCGCTCAAGGCTACACGTCACTGCTCGCGTCCGTCCCGGACGCGCCGGCAAAGATCAAGGCCGCGGCGGCCAAGCAGCAGCTCGGCGTTTGGACGGAACATCACCTGGTCACCCTGGACGAATCGCGAATCGATGCCCGGCCCACACCGTGGGGTTAGGGATGGCCGGAGAACGGCTGCCGTTTGTTCGCCTCCGCAAGGGTGGAGGCCGGCGGGCGACGCGCAATTATCGGGCATGTATGAGGAGGTATGGACCGCATGGCTTCACCCTTTAAGGCAGACCACGTCGGCAGTCTGCTGCGACCGCCGGAGCTTCTCGAAGCGAGGGCGGCCTTTGCCGCCGGCCAGATCACCGAGGACCAACTGACCGAGGTCGAGGACGAAAGCGTTCTCAAAGCCCTCGAGCTCCAACGCCAAGCGGGCCTCGACGTCGTCACCGACGGTGAATATCGGCGGTCAGGTTGGAGCGCTGCCGCGGCCGGCGCCATCGAGGGTCTGGTGCCGGTGGAAGGGTCGCCCATCCGGCGCATCTTCGCCGAGTGGCGGGGGCCGGAAGCCCAGGAGCTGAACGTTCAGCTGGCTCGCACCCAGGCGATGGTAGCGGCCGAGAAAGTGCGCAAAGTGAGGCGGTTCGTCGCCAAGGACGCGGCCTTTCTCAAGCGCCACGCCGGCAGACCGTGGAAGATCACGCTTCCCGGCCCCATGTCTATGGCCGGCGGCATGTTCGAGCCGGGCGTCAGCACGAAGGTGTACTCCTCCTTGCCCGCGCTCGCGGAGGACCTGGCGCCGATGATCAATGACGAGTACAAGGCGCTGGTCGAGGATGGCGTCTCCTACATCCAGCTGGACTCCCTCCACTACGTAGAACGCGTCGCTGATCTGACCGTGCGGCCGCGCATGATCGAACAGGGCGAGGACCCCGATGCTTACCTGGACGAGCTCATCCGCCTCGATAATCAGGCGTTGGAGGGGCTGCGCGGGACGCCGGGCCTGACGGTAGGCCTGCACATGTGCCGGGGGAACGCACGCAGTCGCTGGCACGCCGAGGGCAGCTACGAGCCCATCGCGGAGAAGGCTTTCCAGCTGCTCAACGTCGACCGCTTCCTCCTCGAATACGACACCGAGAGGGCGGGCGGCTTCGAACCCTTACGCTTCGTGCCCAAGGACAAGACGGTGGTCCTCGGCCTGATCAGCTCCAAGGTGCCCGCCCTGGAGCAAGTGGACGACTTGAAACGCCGCATCGAGCAGGCGGCGAAGTACGTGCCCATCGAAAGGCTGGCGATCTCGCCCCAGTGCGGCTTCGCATCGACTCAGTTGGGCAACCTGCTCACCTGGGACGAGCAGCGACGCAAGCTGGAACTCGTCGTCGAAGTGGCAAGAAAAGCGCTAAGCTAAGCGTTGATAGGTCGGAAGCCTCAAAGGAGGTCTAGATGGCGAAAGTTACCGGTCTGGGGCACTTCGGCATCTTCGTTCGCGACATGCCGAAGATGGTCGATTTCTACACGAACGTCCTCGGCATGACGTTGACCGACCGCGGCGAGGGGGACCGCATCGTTTTCCTCAGCGCCCGGCCGGAGGAGGAACACCACGAGATCGCGCTGGCGAAGTCGGAAGACCAGCGTACGGACGCCGGCCAGATATCTTTCCATGTCGATTCGCTGCAGGACCTCAAGGCGCTGTACCGCAAGGTCAAGGACTACGGTTGCCAGTTCGACCGCATCGTCAATCACGGCATCGCCTTCGGCTGCTACTTCCGCGACCCGGAGGACAATCGCGTCGAGATCTACTGGTCGACGGGCATCGACTACCCGCAGCCCTTCGGCGACCCCATCGACCTCGAGGCCAGCGACGAGGAGCTGCTGAAGCGGATCGAAGACCTGCCGCCGCGGGAAGGCACCGGCCCCCACTACTACGGCCGGGACGTGGGCAAGCGCCTGCCGGTGGCGCAGAAGGCTTGATGGGGAGGAAACGGAGCGCGTCATGTCGAAGGTAACCTCACTCGGCCACATCGGCCTCGCCGTCAAGGACATGGACAAGATGCTGGACTTCTACACACGCATCCTGGGCATGACCGAGACCGACCGCAGCGAGCGCGGGGTGTTCCTGAGCGCCCACCCTGAGACGGAGCACCACGAAGTCCTGCTCAGCCACGCCCCGGACCGCCACACCAACGCGCAGCAGATCTCCTTCACCGTCGGCTCGCTGGACGACCTGCGTGATCTCTACCACGCCATCCGCGACTACGGCTGCGGGCCGTTCCGGATCACCAACCACGGCATCGCCATCGGCTGCTACTTTCGCGACCCGGAGAACAACCACGTCGAGGTTTACTGGTCGACGGGCATGGACTACCCGCAACCCCATGGCGAGCCCATCGACCTGGAGGCGAGCAACGACGAGATCCTGCAGGCGTTGGCCAACATGCCGCCGAAGGAAGGCTCCATGCCGCGCTACTACGGCAAGGACGTCGGCAAGCGTCTCCGCCCTGCTGAGACCTCGACAAGAAGCTAACTAACTCCGGGAGACACGCTCTGGTCGCAGGCTCCGAGGCCTAGGGCTGCCCCGCCTCGCGAACCATTTGAGCTAAGGCGCGTGCTGCAAACGTTCCTGATATCGAGGAGGCTGTTGAATGGACCTGCAGCTGCAGGGCAAGAGGGCAATCGTCAGCGGCGGCAGCCGCGGCATCGGCAAGGCAATAGCGCGACAGCTCGCTCGTGAGGGCTGTGACGTCGCCATCGGCGCCCGCACTGAGGGCCCCCTGTATGAGGCAGCGGAGGAGCTTGCCAAGGAGACCGGCCGCAAGATCGTGCCCCTGCAGGTGAACACGCTGGACCCCGCCTCGATCAAGGCGTTCGTCAAGCAGGCAGCCGAAGCGCTGGGCGGCTGCGAGATCGTGATCAATAGTGCGGCTCGCGTCGGCGGCGCCCCGGGAGACATCGAAACCCTCGACGAAGCGGAAATCCTGCGCGATTTCGAGGAAAAGGCTATCGGCTATCTCCGCGTCGCCCGCGAGGCAGTGCCATACATGAAGCAGGCAGGCTGGGGACGAATTGTCAACATCAGCGGCCTGGCTGGGCGGTCTCCCGGAACGAACATGAGCGGCGGCGTGCGCAACGCGGCCACGGTCCTGCTGACGAAGGCGTGGGCGAACGCCCTCGGCAAATACGGCATCACGGTCAATGCCATCTATCCCGGCCTGACCGTGACCGAGGCCACTTACGAACGCCTGCAGCAGCAGGCGCGGGAGACGGGGCGCACGGTGGAGGAGCTCCGAAAGGAGCTGGACGAGCGCTCCCTGCTGAAGCACGCGACCACCGCGGAGGACATCGCCTACGTGGCCGCATTCCTCTGCTCGCCCCTCGCCATCGGCATCACTGGTGAGGCTATCGCCGTCGCCGGCGGCCAGGGCGCGGACGTGCACTACTAGGAGCGCGGCCGGCTTTGGCCGCGGCTACTTGAAACGGAGTTCCACGGAGCCCAGGTGGTCGAAATCCGCCCGTACGTGGGCGCCCGGCTTCGCGTCTACGGCAGCGACGAGCGATCCGGGCATCACGACCTGGCCTGCCTCCAGGTAGTGGCCGAACTGGGCTAGGGTGTTGGCCAGCCAGGCCACGGCTTCCGCCGGATTGCCGATCACCGCGGCGCTGGTCGCTGTCGAGACCAGGTGGCCGTCGACGGAATAGTTCATACCGATGAGGCGGATATCGAAGCCTCCTGGCGGCGTGCGCCGGCTCCCGATCACGAAGCGGCCGCAAGAAGCGTTGTCGGCGATCGTGTCGCAGAGCTTGATCTTCCAGTCTTTTATCCGGCTGTCGATGAGCTCCAGCGCGGGCATGACGTACTCGGTCGCCGCCAGGACCTCGTCGGCCGTGACCCCCGGCCCTTTGAGGTCTGCCTTGAGCTGAAACGCAACCTCCGGTTCGACGCGCGGCCAGATGAACTCGCTGCAGTCGACCTCCACGCCCTCGTCGAGGCGCATGCTGTCGAGGAGGTGCCCGAAGTCCGGTTCCTCAACGTTGAGCATCTTCTGCATCGCCTTGCTGGTCAGGCCGACCTTCCAGCCTGCGATCTTGCCGCCGTGGGCGGCGATGCGCTCCCGAATGCCTTCGATCTGGATTGCGTAAGCGTCGGCGACCTCGATGCCCGGGTACTCCTCGGTCAAGGGAGGAAGCGGGTGCCGGTCGTGCTCGGCCTTGTGTAAAGCATGGGCGATTTCTCGGATCTGCTCTGATGTGAGGGCCACGTCCCTACCTCGACGCGATTGAATCTTGGCCTTCGCCGCCGGGGCGATGTCAATGCGAAGTATATGCTCGGTGCCCAAGACAGGGAGCAGGGGGAGGCCTTAGCGGGGCTCCGATGTGCACGTGGTCTGCGGCCTCGCGATTGGCGGCGCTTCGACCGCTCCTCCCTGGAGCGTGATCGCGGCCCCGACCGGGAAGTGGTCCGACAGGAGGGGCTCGCGGCCGGGCACCGTGGCGGCGGACCAGAAGGCCTCCGCCTGAATGCCCTCGGCGGGACGCATCCAAATCTGGTCGATGCGGTACGTCTCCTCGTAGGTGACCAGCCCCCAGCCAGCATCACGCAGCTTCATGGCTTCAGTGGCGTTCGGCAGCCGGAAGTTCATATCTCCCAGGAGCAAGACTCGCAGTCCTTCGAAGGGCGCCAGCGCCTCCAGGAGAACGTCCAGCTGGCAGGAGCGGGTTCGGCTCGTGAACGGATCGAGGTGGACGGCGGCAACGACGAGGGACGAACCGTCCGGCAGGCGCAGCACGGCAACCAGCCCCGAGTTGGATCCCATGAAAGGGACCAGGTCCAGGACGCTGAGGATTTCGAACCGGGAGAACAGGACCGTGTTGATCTCGTACGGGTTGCGGGCAAGGTAGTAGTGCATACCCAGCGACCGGGCCAGCTTCTCGGCCTCGCTGGGAGACCCTTCGTCCCAGCCGGCCGCCTCTTGGATGGCGAGAATGTCGGGCCGAGCATCGCGGATGATTGCGACCATGTCCGGCAGCCGGTTACGCCCCGCGAAGAGAGGACGTTGCCAAGCCAGGTAGTTGGCCTCGAAGCGGCGGTCGAGGCCGCCGCCCCAGAGGACGTTGTAGGACATGACACGCAGCGTCATCGGCGTGCCTGGCGGGAGGGGAGGCAAGGTAGGGACGGGCGCTGGCGTGGCTTCCGGGCCTGATGAAGCCGCAGGCGCCGAAGCGGGAGAAGATGAGCAGGCGAGGAGCATAGCGGCGCTCGCTGCCGTGATCAGAAGCCAGTGTCTCACTGCGAAAGCTTACGGCGGTGGGCGTCCATCGGGATGTAAGCCGCCGCAAAGGCGTCAGGCGGGCCGTTGCAGCAGTTCCAGGAGGCCGTCCGGGTAGAGCCGAACATCGCTGCCGAAGGCGTCCAAGGGGACCCAATGCGCCTCGAAGCGGCTGCCGCCCTCGTCGCAAGGAACGGGATCTGTTTCGTACAGTGAGGCGCGGCTGAGGCGGCCTTCGAACACGAAGACGATCTCGTGGCCCGGCTCGCCTCGGTAGGTGAAGAGGTTCTCGCTGATGTCGAGGAGGCGCGCGGCCTCCACCTCAGAGCCCAGCTCCTCGAGGATCTCGCGGCGCATGGCCCGCTCGGCCGTCTCTCCGAACTCGATTTCGCCTCCCAGCGGCCGGTAGAAGAGCTGTCGTTTGACCTCGTCGTAGCCGGGCGCCACGAGAATGGCCCCGTCCGAGCGCCGGAAAACGCAGAGGGCCATGGGTCGGATGCGGCCTTTCACGCCCGAGCGCCCTCGTAGTGGCGCACGAGCGCCTCGACCAGCGCCGGGACGGTATGCGTCGCGGGTTCGACGGCGACCTCGAGGCCGAGCTCGCGGGCGGTGGCAGCCGTCAGGGGCCCGATGCACGCCACGGTGGAGGAGCGCAGGCGGCTGAAGTCCTCGCCGAGGAGCGCGGCCAAGTTGCGCACCGACGACGAAGACGCAAAAGTGACGGCATCGATGCGTCCGGAGCGAACGAGCTTCAGGGCCTCCGGATCGGCGGACGCCGGCACGCCGGAGCGATAGAGGACGATTTCGTCGACGAGGGCGCCGCGCGCCTTCAGGCCGCCGGTGAGGTCCTCGCTGCCGCCTTCGGCGCGCGGCAGGAGGAAGCGCAAGCCGCCAACGTCCAGGGGCAAGGCTTCCAGGAGGCCGGCGGATGTGAACTCTCCCGCCACGAGGTCGGCGCGCAGGCCGCGGGCGCGGAGTGCGGCAGCCGTA
>DATMBD010000232.1:0-5564 GCA_035559355.1 Dehalococcoidia bacterium | reverse complement strand
TGGGCGTGAGGTTGTACGGCAACTCCTTGCCGGACGGCGGCTCTCCAAGTCGAGCGGCCAGCTCATGGGCGGCGTCCGCGGCCCTTCGCGCGTGGTGGTTCGCTCCCAGGCGTTTGAAGACAGTCTGCGCTGCGATTGCCTGTTCCAGCGCGGCGCTGGTGCGACCAAGGTCGGCCAGGACGAGGGCATATTCAAGGCGCAGCCTGGCGGCGTCGAATGCGGCGCCCGTCACCTCATACAAATCGATGGCGTCCTGGAATTCGAGCTTCGCTACGTCTAGGTTTCCCTGCGCTTTCGCCAGCGTTGCGCTCGCCTCGTTGGCGGTGGCCCGCAGTGGCTGCGTCCCGACCGCGCTGGCCACCGTCCGCAATTCCGCGAGCGCTGCCTCGGCGGCGTCGAAGTCGCGTGTCAAGAGGTGGGCCCGGACGAGCAGGCCAAGAGCAAAGGCCTTTTCTGCCTGATCCTCCTGGCCCAAGCGGCGAATGACGCGCTCGATGAGATCGATGGCTTCCTGGGCGTCGCCGCGATCGAGCGCGATCGCTGCCCGGCTGGCGAGGGCAAGCCGGTGCGGTTCGGCCCGCGCCAGGAGCTCCAGGGCCTCGTCAAGGCGGCCCTGACGCCTGCGCAGCTCGCCGAGCTTCGCCAGGCACTCGCGCTGCGCGTTCTGGCGCTGCTCTCGGAACTCCTGCATTGCGGCGGCTAGTTCAGATTCCGCCTCGTCCCAGGCTCCCCTCCAGATGAGGACCGTCGCGTAATAGTTGCGGCAGATGGTGAAGAACGCATGCATGCCCTGACGCCGGCAGAACTCCCGCACGCGAGCGCACCACTGCGTCGCGCGGTCGTAGTCGGCCACGGCCTCGCAGGCGTAAATCATCGAGCAGCAGGTGTTGCCGACGGCGGCGAGATCTGACATTTCGCCCCCCAGCGCGCCCGCCATGGCCTCATCCAGACAGCGCATCCCGGCCGCGACCCGTCCCTCCCGGATCAGAACGTGGCCTTCGAGCGCGATGCTCATCATCTCGATGTCGAGGATGCGCAGCGCTGCCGCGACGCGGCGGGCGCGCTCGAGACGACTTCGCGCCTGGGCCACGTCATTCTCGAACATGACGGCGATGAAGCCGGCGTACAGCTCCAGCCAGCCGTGCTCCGGCGACGTCTCGATGGCGCTCAGGAGGCGTTCGGCGCGCTGGAGCCAGCCGCTGGCGACGGCGGTCTCGCCTCTATAGTCGACATAATCCAAAGCGAGGAATGTGGCCTGTCGTGCCGCTCCGCGGGCGTTCCCCTGCTCCCGATACAGGCGGAAGGCGCGCTCGCGCGCGTCCAGGACCTCTTCCTGAAGGTCCAGCCACCAGCAGGAGGTGCCCAGTCCCTCGAGCGCCGCGGGTGTCTCTTGCAGCTCGAGAGCGCGAGCGAATGCTTGCCGAGCGGCGGTCCAGTCGCTGCGTTTGAGCGCCTGCTCTCCGGCGGCGAGGAGCGCTTCGAATTCCATGACGCAGATTCTACCTCGATGCGTCCTGGCGTCCGGCGCGGAAACGGGGAAGGAGAGACGCCTCTCCTTCTCCACAGAAGCGTCTCCTCGCTTAAGGATGGGCCATCATTGCCGCGAGTATCGCCTCGAGTTCGGCCTGGCCGGGTAGAGGCGTTGGCGCCGCGAACGGCAGCTCGTAGAGGAGGTCGATGGCGGTTTCGACGTAGTCCCCCGCCACGAGCGGCGAATGGCCGCTGGCGATCATCCTGATGTCAAGGTCGTTCAGCTTAGCGATGGCGGCGTTGTAGCGGACCGCGTCCACCAGCGGCAGCCAGGGCATGAGGGCTTGCTGAAACATAGTGAGGCCCTGCCGCCAGCTTTCGGGTTCGAGCTCAGCAATGTCGTCCGCGGGACCGGTGACGGGTACCGCGAAGCAGTCGCTTGCCCAGTAGACCCCCGTCGTTGGATCGAAGAGGCCGCGTGTCGTCGGCGAGTCGTAGGCAGGCGGCCTAACAGCCGCGAGCACGCGGTCGCCGGCATCGAAACTGCCGCCATCGTCCACCCAGCGCATGCGGTGCAGCGGCAGATTGAAAGAGCACGCCAGCCGCTCCACCTGGAACCAACTGGAGACTAGGGTTGCGTTGGGGCACAGGGCGAGGACCTCCTTGAGGTTGCCTGTGTGATCGTGGTCGTCGTGGGATATGAAGACCCAGCGGACGGCATCGGGCTCGATCAGCGAAAAGACGTCGTCCAGCCACTGGCGCCGGTTGGCTTCAGTGCCAACGTCGACGATGACCGGCTCCTTGCCGAGGATCACCATCGAGTTGATGTAGACGGCGAGGGGCGCCGTGCCTTCGCCCTGGAGTTGGCGAATCACGTAAGTATCTGGCGCGATTTTCTGGGGAGGGTGGTGGAAGGCGGGTGCCTGGGGCTCATACGCTTCGATTCGGGGAGCGGTGACTGTCATCGCGAGAATATCCTCCTTGTCGATTCCTGCCGGCAGCTGGTGTCGGCCTATACGACAAGGCTAGGGACGGCCCGGCAATGGCGTTCCTAAATCCTGCCTATGTGCTTCTGATAGAATTCGCAAAGGCTCCCTAAAACATTCTTAAGTCCGCCGGCGCGGCGTAGTTTGCCTTCTGACGGACCCGGGAATTGCGGAACTAGATGCTCGTAATCGATTCGGACCTCAAGGCCTTCCTCGAATCCGGGCTGGCAATCGCGCTTGCCACCCGCAGCGCCGACTTGCACCCCCACGCACAGAGGGTCTGGGGCGCAAAAGTCTTCCCGGATGGACGCTCCGTGGAAGTATTCGTGGATCGCCCGGCGGCGACTCAGACAATGGCCAACCTGCGGGACAACGGCCGCGTGGCCACAGTCTTCGTCGACATCCTCACAAACCGCTCCGTCCAGCTCAAAGGCCGCTGCGTGGAAGTCGGCGACCCGGACCCGGACGACTGGAGGATCATCGAGCGCCACCGCGAGGAGTTCACGGAGGCCACGAGCGCGCTGGGGTTCCCCGCCCGAATGATAAGCAACCTGTGGTCCACGCAGGTGGTCAAGGTCCGCTTCGTCGTCGAAGACCTGTTCGATCAGACGCCCGGGCCGGGAGCAGGCAGGCCGCTATGACCCTGCCTCATTTTTCCGTCCCTCTCCGCGAGATCGAGGACTGCTTCCAGGGTGTCGTTCCCTCCATGATCGCCTCGGTCTCTGCCGAGGGCGTCCCGAATGTCACCGAACTGTCGATCGTCCACCGCATCGACGACGAGCACATCGCCCTCTCGCGGCAGTTCTTCAACAAGACCATCGCTAATCTGCAGGCCAATCCCCAGGGCCAGGTGGTCGTGATAGACCCTCAGACCGGCCGCCAGTACCGCTTGGACATCGAGTTCCTTCGGACGGAGACGGAAGGCCCCCTGTTTGATCGAATGAGCGCCCGCCTGGAGGCGGTAGCGTCGCAGGTGGGGATGAGCAAAGTCTTCCGCCTGACCGCGGCCGACGTTTGCCGCGTTACGGAGTGCCAGCAGGTGCCTCTCGACAAGGACCTCGCCAGGCCGGATCGGCCCCAGCTCGACCTGACGAAGGCTGACGAGCTTTCCCGTTGCATCACGTCCGCGGCCACCGTTGACGAGCTGGTCACGAATTCGCTGGATTCCCTGGCGGAGCTCTTCGGCTACGAGCACCTGTTCATGATGCTGGTGGACGAGACGGGAGAGCGCTTGTACACGGTCGCGAGTCTGGGCTATCCGGAGTCGGGCGTGGGCTCGGAAGTCCGGATCGGGGATGGCATCCTCGGCGTGGCTGCGGAGCGGCGCCAGACGATCTCGCTCGGGAACGTGCAGAGCGATCTCGGCTACTCCCGCACGGTCCGGTCTCGCTACGAAGGTGCGGGGACCGCCGAGGGCATCGAACGCGAGATCGACCTGCCGGGGTTGGCGGGCGTTTTCAGTCAGCATGTCGTGCCCATCGAAGCGCGGGACGAACTGCTGGGCCTGCTTTGTGCCGAGAGCGAGACAGCAGGGCGCTTCGGCTACGTCGACAACTTTGTCTTCCACCTCGCGGCGCGGGAAATTGGGCTCCAACTCGTCCTCTTGCGCGCGAATGCCGCCCGGCTGCCGCAGCTTACTGCTCAGCTGAGTCCTGAGGTCCCGGCGGCCAGCGCCGTGGCCACGATCCGCCACTACACCGCCGACGACAGCGTCTTCATCGACAACGAATACCTGATAAAGGGGGTCGCCGGCCGGGTGCTGTGGCGGCTGCTTCAGACGTATCAGGAAGAGCGCCGCGTGGACTTCACCAACAAGGAAATCAGGCTGGACCCCGCGCTGGAGCTCCCGGACATCAAGGACAACCTGGAGGCGCGTCTCGCGCTCCTTCGGCGCCGCCTGGAGGACCGCTGCGATTTCCTGCGCATCAGCAACACGGGCCGCGGCCGCATTCGCCTCGACGTCGGCCGGGAGTTGTCCTTGCGCGAGGTGCGGGAGTAAGCGCGGCCGCTGAGACCGTCCTTGCCATCGACGCGGGGACAACCGGCGTCACCGCCGTCCTCCTGGATGCGCGCGGCGAAATCGTATCGTCAGGCTATCAGGAAATAGCGCAGCACTATCCCCGGCCAGGTTGGGTGGAACAAGACCCCGGGGAGATTTGGCGGGCAGCGCTAGGGGCTGCAGCCCGCGCCCTCTCCGCCGCTCGCGACCGGGTTCCGGTTGCCCTGGGGATCGCCAATCAGCGGGAGACGTGCCTGTTCTGGGACCGACGTTCCGGCGAGCCCCTTCACGACGCCATCGTCTGGCAGTGCCGGCGCTCGGCGCCGATCTGCGAGGAGCTGCGATCCCGAGGGCTCGAGGACGAAATCCGGAAGCGCACCGGCCTGCGTCTGGATCCTTATTTCAGCGGCACGAAGGCGCTGTGGCTGGTCCGAAACGATGCCTCGCTGGCGACCCGCATCGCTTCCGGCGCTGTTTGCTTCGGCACGGTCGATTCCTGGCTCGCCTATCGCCTCAGCGGCAACCGCCTCCACGTTACCGACACCACGAACGCGAGCCGGACGCTCGCGTTCGATATCGACAGGCTGGACTGGGACGACGGCCTCCTGGAGCTGTTCGGCCTCCGCCGGGCGGTCATGGCGTCAGCGCGGCCTTCCGCTTCCAATTTCGGCCTCACGGAGGGAGCCGCCCCGATCCCGGATGGCCTGTCGATTGCCGCCCTTGTTGGCGATCAACAGGCCGCGCTCTACGGGCAGGCCTGCTTCCGGCCGGGAATGGTCAAGGCAACGTATGGCACCGGCTGCTTCGTCCTGGCTCACACGGGGTCGCGGCCTGTCCATTCGCCGTCCGGGCTCTTGACGACGGTGGCCGCGACGGCGGACGGCTCGCCGGCATACGCGACGGAAGGCGCCATCTTCATCGCCGGCGCGGCGCTGCAATGGTGTCGCGACAACCTCGGCATCGTCAGCTCCTGGCAGGAAGCGGAGCGCATGGCCGCTTCCGTGCCGGACAGCCGCGGCGTGGTGTTCGTGCCCGCCTTCGCCGGACTGGGCTCGCCGCGCTGGGCCCCGGACGCGCGCGGAGCGCTCTTCGGCCTCACCGGCGCCACC
>DATMBD010000231.1:0-6379 GCA_035559355.1 Dehalococcoidia bacterium | reverse complement strand
ATCCGCTCGCTCGTCAACCTGCTGGACGACGAGATCCCGATCGTTGCCGGCAGCGAAGTCAACGACAACCCCTTCGCGCCGATCTCGAAGTACGCCCAGGACCTGATCGCGGAGCAGGGCGAGAACACGCCCATCGAGTGGATCGGACGCGAGCGCCGCTACGGCGAGAAGCTGGCCACGCCTGACATAACCATCGCTGACCTCATCGGCGAGGTCGACCCCATCCGCGTCGCGGAGGGTCGTTACCTCTCGGACGAGCTCACCATCCACTACGGCCTCATCCCGCGGACAAATCGCGGCATCTTCGCCATCAACGAGCTCCCGGACTTGGCGGAGCGCATTCAGGTTGGGCTCTTCAACATCATGGAGGAGCGCGATATCCAGATTCGCGGCTATCAGATCCGCTTGTCCCTGGACGTGTTCCTCGTCTCGAGCGCCAACCCGGAGGACTACACGAACCGGGGTCGGATCATCACGCCTCTCAAGGACCGCTACGGCGTCCAGATCCGCACCCATTACCCGAGGGCTGTCGAGCACGAGATCGACATCATGGACCAGGAGCGCATGCGCTTCGAGGACGATGAGTACACGATCAACGTGCCGCAGTACATGAAAGAGATCGTGGCGGAGATCAGCCGTCTCGCCCGCCGCAGCCCGGACATCAACCAGCGCTCGGGCGTGTCCGTGCGCGCCTCGATCGCCAACTACGAGAGCCTCCTGGCCAACGCCCAACGCCGCGCCATCCGCATCGGCGAGACGGAGGTCGTCCCCCGGATCAGCGATCTCCCGCACGTGATCCCGGCCATCGCCGGCAAGGTGGAGTTCGAGACCGTGGAGGACGGCAAGGAAGAGCAGATCCTGGATAAGCTCATTCAGGGCGCCGTCCTCGCCGTCTTCAACCGCTACTTCAGCGTGTCCGACTTCGACGACCTCGTGACGAGGTTCAAGTCCGGCATCTCGATCGAAGTCGGCGACATGATGCCGTCGTCCAACTACGAGCGGATCGTGAAGCAGGTCGAAGGCTTCGGCCAGCACATCGCCAAGATCGAGCCGAAGGCGTCGGCGCCGGTGATGGCCTCAGTCGTCGAGTTTATCCTCGAGGGACTTCACCTCAACAAGCGCCTCAACAAAGACCGGGTCGGTCCGAAGGTCCAGTACAGGGGCTGACGAATCGTTCCCCGGACAGGGGATGTTCCATGGTAATTCGATATCGCTACTCGGAATGGGACGGTTCCCAGCAGATTCCGCCCCTCGATCCTGACGACATCCTCAACGCGCTGACCGATGACCTGATGAACTTCGGGGACTTGCAGCACGCGCTGCGCAACCTCCTGCAGCGCGGCATGCGCAACCCCATGGGCGACCGCACCCAAGGCCTGCGCGACCTCCTTCAACAGCTGCGGCAGCAGCGCCGCCAGACGCTCGACCGCTTCAATCTCTCCTCGGCCTTCGAGGACATAAGAAAGCGGCTTGACCAGATCCTGGAAAAGGAGCGCAACACGCTCGACCAGCGCCTCAACGAAGCGCTCACCGGCCCCCAGGAGCAAGGCGGCGAAGACGGCGGCGCTGAGGGCGGCGAGGCAGGCGAGTCGCCTGAGGGCGAGCCCTCCGCCATGCAGGAAGGCGCCGAGACCGCCGCGCAGGCCGGCAGCGAAGGCGGCCAGCGCTCCGGTGCTCGTTCGGGGCAGCGCGGCGCCCAGTCCAGCGATGAGCGGCAGTTCGCCGAGATGCTGAAGAACATCGTCGAGCGCAAGCGCAACTTCCTGGAGGGCTTGCCGCAGGACCTTCCCGGCCAGATGAAAGAGCTCCAGAACTACGAGTTCATGGACCCGGAGGCCGCCGCTGAATTCCAGGAACTCATGAACATGCTCAAGCAGGCGATGATGGAGACCTTCTTCAAGGACCTCCAGCAGCAGATCGCCAGCATGACCCCGGAAGACATGGAGCGGCTCAAGCAGATGATGCGGGAGCTCAACCGCATGCTGCAGGAGAAGATGCAGGGCGGAGAGCCCGATTTCGACTCCTTCATGCAGCAGTACGGGGATCTGTTCGGGCCCAACCCGCCCCAGAGCCTCGACGAGCTCATCGAGCAGATGCAGCGCCAGGTGGCGCAGATGCAGAACCTCCTGGACTCCCTGCCGTCGGACATGCGCCAGCAGCTCCAGGACCTCCTCATGGACAAGATCGCCGACCCGGAGCTGCGCGACGAGATGGCAGAGCTGGCGGCGAACCTGGAGTTCCTGTACCCCCAGCGCGACCTGCGCAATCAGTACCCATTCCGGGGCGACGAGGAGATCGACCTCACAGAGGCGATGCGCCTCATGGGATCCATGCAGGACATGGACGAGCTGGAGCGGCAACTCGAGCGCACGCAGTACGGCGGCGATATCGATGACATCGACATCGAAAAGCTAAGGGAGCTGCTGGGAGACGAGGCGGCCGAGACCCTCAACCAGCTGAAGCAGTTCCTGGAGATATTGGAAGAGGCCGGCTACATCCGCAAGCGAGGCAACACCTGGGAGCTGACGCCGCGCGGCACCCGCAAGATCGGCCAGGCCGCCCTCGGCGAGATCTACGCCCAGCTCAAGAAGGAGAACCTCGGCAAGCACAAGGTCGCCGATGCCGGCCGCGGCGTGGAGCGCAGCGACGACACGAAAGCGTACGAATTCGGCGACCCCTTCCACCTCCACCTGGAACGCACGATCATGAACGCCCTCCGTCGCGAAGGCGCCACCGTGCCCGTTCAGCTGGACAAGGACGACTTCGAGGTCTGGAAATCGGAGCAGCTTACCCAGACGGCGACGGTGATGATGGTCGACCTCTCCTGGTCGATGGCGCTGAGGGGCAGCTTCCAGGCCGCGAAGAAGGTGGCGCTGGCGCTGCAGAACCTGATCAGCACCCAATTCGCGCGCGACTCACTCTACATAATCGGATTCTCCGCTTACGCCCGCGAGCTGAAGCCGGAGCAGCTGCCGTACGTGCGCTGGGACGAGTCCGTTCTCGGCACCAACATGCATCACGCCCTCATGCTGGCCCAGAACTTGCTCGCGAAGCACAAGACGGGCACGCGCCAGATCATCATGATCTCCGACGGCGAGCCGACGGCCCACATCGAGCGCGGGCGGTCGTACTTCGCCTACCCGCCGAGCCCGATCACGATTCGGGAGACGCTCAAAGAGGTCAAGCGTTGCACCCAGAAGAAGATCACGATCAACACCTTCATGCTGGACCGCAACTACTACCTCAAGGAATTCGTCAACCAGATGGCGAAGATGAACAAGGGCCGCGTCTTCTACACCACGCCCGACCACCTCGGCGAGTACATCCTCGTCGACTACGTCCGCAACAAGCGCAAGAGCATCCACGGCGGTTAGCCGCGACGCTTCGAACGGCGGAGGCCGCCTCGGGGGCGGCCTCTCTGTTACGTCTCTGTTCGTTCCGGGACCGCGCTTTAGTGGCGGATGAGGCCGCGCGGACGACGGTCCCATTGGCGGGAAAGAACTGGGCCAGGCTGGTATTGAATAGCCGGGGTCCGGAGAACCCCGGCTACACAACTCTGCTGGCTCCAACGCCCTGCTTTGGGCTTTGCGGTAGGCCCTTAGCCGCAGGCGCTCTGAGCGAACTTCGTGTCCAGGGTCGGGCTCAGCGGCAGCCCCCAGCGGTCGCCGAACGCCACCGCTACCCGATGATCCGTGGTGCCGTCCACGGCTGCGGCGGCGCCGAAGTCCACCACGAGCTGGCCCGCGTTCTGGCGCACGTCATGCCACTGGTCTGCGTTGGGGACGAGCGACGTGATGTAGCCGAACGTTGGGTGGTTATAGGTCAGGCGCACGCGAATCGAAATCGTCTTGCCGCCTTTGAGCTCGGTTCAGTCGATGGTGGCCACGCAGTGGCCGCTCACGTCCTGTAAAGAGACCGTGAAATCGAGGTCAGCGTACTTGTCCGGCGCGGCAGCCGTGACGGGCTTCGACATTGCAATCAAACCGAATGTCACGAGAATCAGAGACAGGAAAGCTATTGTCCTCGACATTGGCCATCCTCTCCGCCTATCCCTAAGCATCTGAAATGGGACGTTTCCTCGTCTGTCTTACCTATCGGACAGCGAGGGTGAATTATGAATACTTGGGGCGGCGCGCGGCCCTGCTCGCCGAACGCTTTGTCAAGCAAGAAGGCGAGGCTAGAAGTGGGAAGAGCTTGTCCTATAATCCCCCAAAGGCCCGAGCAATGGCTCAAACCGCGACATGCGTCAATTGCCGCACCCTTTTCGAGCCGCGAGGCAGGCGGCCGAAGTGCCCGTCTTGCGGCGAGCCCTACGAAGAGTTCGAGCCGCTGCCGCCCCTGCCGGTCCGGTTTGCCGTCAACGACGAAGAGCTGGAAGCGCCCGAGTTCCCGCGCGAGAAGCGCGATCAGGAGACGGCGCCGCTGCACGAGTTCGCAGCGGCGATCGCCGTGGTCCTCGGGTTCGGCATCTTGATCCTGGGCGCCGTGCTGGCATCGCCGCCCGTCTTCATAGCCGGGCTCGTGCTTATCTGCGCCTCGGTCTTGGTCTACGCGGCCGTTCGCTTCGGCGGCTCCCTCGCCGGCGGCCGCTTCCCCCGCTGGCCCTGGTTTCCCCCTTGACCACGGTCGGGGGCGCTGGCCGTCCTAGAATGGCGGCGTGGGCCCTCCCGACCTGAGCGCCGTCCTCAGCCACCGCGTCGTCCGCGGCCTCGTCGCCTTCGCCGCGATGGTGGCGATGGGGACGGCCGGTTTTATGGCCATCGAGGGCTGGTCGCTGCTCGATGCTCTCTATATGACCGTGACCACGATCACAACCGTCGGCTTCCGGGAGGTGCGCCCGCTCTCCACCGAGGGGCGCGTGTTCACCATCGGCCTCGTCCTCTTTGGCGTCGGGACGGCGTTCTATATCCTCACGGCGATGGTCGCTGCCATAATCGAGGGCGACCTGCGCCAGGTGTTCGGGGCGCGGCGGGTGAGGATGGCGATCGAAAGGCTGCAAGGCCACTACATCATCTGCGGCTTCGGGCGCGTGGGCCGCGAGATCGCCCGCGAGCTGCGCGAGCGCAACGTCCCGTTCGTCATCGTCGACCGCGATGCGGCGGTGGTGCAGGAGGCGCAGGCGGCGGGCATGCTGGCAATGGCCGGCGACGCCACCGACGACGACGTCCTCCGCGCCGCCGGCGTCGGCCGCTGCCACGCCCTGATCGCGGCCTCGGACTCGGACGCGGGCAACACGTACATCACCCTAACGGCGAAAAGCCTGCGGCCGGATGTCTTCGTTGTCGCGCGCGTGGGCACGCCCGGCGTCGAGGCCAAGCTCCGCCAGGCGGGAGCGGACCGCATCGTATCGCCGTACGCCATCGGCGGGCGGCGGATGGCGCTCGCCGCCCTGCAGCCGATCATCACCGATTTCATCGACCTCTTCCCCAGCGAGGCCCTTGGCGAGCGCCTCCTGGCCGAGGTGGCCGTGGACGAAGCGTCCGGGCTCGAGGGGCGCGACCTAGGGGAAGCGCTCGACGGCTTGAAGGACGTCGTCGTGCTCGCCGTTCGGGACGCGCGGGGCGAGGTGAAGGTCGGCCCGCCGCGCTCGACGCGGCTTTCGCGGGGGGACATCCTCGTCGTCATCGGCGAGGAGGACGACCTGCGGTCGCTGGGCGCCGTGGCGCGGAGATGAGGCTGGCTGCGGCAGCCTGAAGTGCAATCGTAATCCTCTGGCTAACTCTTGAAATGCGGCTGAAAGGCGGGGGGGGTTAAATCGACCCCGAAGTAAGCCGCTTTGAGGAAGAATCGGATGAGAAGAAGAATTACGCCAGCCGCGCTTTCCATCTGCCTTGGTGTTGGAGTGCTTCTCTTCGTGTCTACGAGCGGAGACGTATTTGGGGTCGAGGACGAGACACCTGCACCCTATCCAACGGCGCTGCCGGTCGACGTTCTAGCCGGTAAGGACGGACCGATAAACTTCGTCCGTCCCGCCATTCCCGCGACGCCCGGCCCAACGCGGCAGCACGGCCCTTACCGCTTGATCCCATACGGGTACCAAGAAGCCTTGCCGCACAGGCAAGAGTTCACCGTTGCTGCTCCGCACACCCGGACCACGAACGCCAGCGTTGTCCGGGGCTCGCCTCTGTACGTCGAGCCTGCCTACATGGTTCCCGGCTACACACTAGCCCGGCTGGAAGGGTTTGGGCCGGGGGATGCCGATACGGGTGTCAACCTCTTCTACGAAGGCCCTGGCTTCCCGATCCTGGTGTCGCGCGAGCGGATTTTCCGCTCGCCAATCGATATCTTCCTGCCGCCCGAGGATGCGCTCTACACCGTCGAAGCGATCTCAATTGATGGAGTTCCAGCGGTTGTCATGAAGGGAAAACAGGGCAGCAAA
>DATMBD010000230.1:0-4938 GCA_035559355.1 Dehalococcoidia bacterium | reverse complement strand
GGCGCGGAGAACATGCGGCTCCTGGAGCGGTTGCTGCTGCTTCAGACCATCGACCGCCTCTGGGTCGAGCACCTGACGGCAATGGACGAGATGCGGCAGGGCATCGGCCTCCAAGCCTACGGCCATCAGGACCCGCTCGTCGCCTACAAGCGCGAGGCCCACGACATGTGGGAGCAGCTACTCGCTAACATCCGCCACACGATTGCCCGGGCCATCTTCCACGTGAACATCGCCCAGCCGGCCGGCCAGCAAGCCAGGACGCCGGTTCCGCCAGCGCCTGCTCCGGGTGGGAGCTTGCGGGAGAACCGGCCGGACCAGGCGGCAGTCCCGGCCGCGCGCCACAACGGCAGGAAGATCGGCCGCAACGACCCGTGCTTCTGCGGCTCCGGCAAGAAGTACAAGAAGTGCCACGGCTTGGCTGCCTAGGATGGCTACTCTAGGAGGAATTGAGTTGGTCCAGCAGCGGTTTGGGGGCGCATACCTTCTCAAGCCCGGAGAAGGGAATTCTGTCTGGTCCTTGGGAGGGCGATTTACGATCAAGGCCGCCGGCAGCGACACGGGCGACCGCTTCTCTTTGACGGAGCAGCTCGCCACCCGGGCAACAGAACCGCCGCTCCACATCCATCGCAACGAAGACGAAGCCTGGTACGTCCTTGACGGCCACATGACGTTCTACGTCGGCGACCAGGAGCTTGCGGCGCCGTCGGGCTCCTTCGTCTTCGCGCCCCGGGGCATACCCCACACCTTCACCGTCGACATCGAGCCGACTCGCGTGCTCGTCTTCGCTACGCCAGCGGGGTTCGAGCGCTTCGCCCTCGAGCTGGGCCAGCAGGCGGTGAGCGACGAGCCGCCGCCAGGACTGGCGATGCCTTCGCCGGAAGTGCTCGGCCCGGTTGCGCAGCGATACGGCATCGAGGTAGTTGGCCCTCCGCGCCGTCAGGGGCAATGACGACGAATGACAACTGCGACCCAGTAGCCTACCTCCGCCAGCTCGTCGCTGCGGGCGAGCACTGGTACATCGCCGTGCTCAAGACGATGGCGCGCTGGGACCAGGCGGAGGAAGTCGTCGAAGAACGCCGCTATCGCTACCTCATAGGCGGGGAAGCGTTCGATTGGCTTCTCCTCGCCGAGCGACTCGTCGACGTGCTGGACGGGACCGTGACGCCGGCGGAACGCGAGGCCCTCATCTTCCACGGCCATCCGCCTTTGGAGGTCAGCGACGAGGAGTTCCAGGCGCTGATCGGCACGCCCAAGTACCAGGCATACCTCAACTACCTCTACGGCGTCGTGGTGGAGGAGGCCCTGCAGCTCGCCGTGGAGGAGGAGATCGCGAAGGAGCAGCACGCCCACGTCTGGTCCGGCGGCGCGGCCGACGGCGCAGGCGTCTTTCAGCGCATCTACGGCAAGTCCCAGGCAGAGTTGCTCGCGGAATTTCAGAAGCAGCGCGGCCTGCCCCAGGAGGGCAAGCTGGACTACGAGGAGCTGAAGGAGTTCACCTACTGGCTCTTCAAGTACCGAGTCCGCTCCGGCGAAGGCGAACGCGTCGCTTCCGACACGCGCAAGGGGCTCGCCGCTCTCTCCCGGCTGGAGGACGCCTACCGCCGGCGCGCCTTCCCTGAAGCCTCCACGCCGGAGGAACAGACCATGAGCAAGCTGGGCACGCCCGGCCACCGCGCCCGCCGGAGGCAGATCTTTGCGGATCGAGACCTCGATTAGCATCGAGGCGCCACCGTCCCGCGTGTGGGACATCCTCGTCGACGTGGAACGCTGGCACGAATGGACGCGATCGATCTCCAGCATCCGGCGGCTGGATGACGGCCACTTCCAGGTCGGCTCCCGTGTGCGCATCAAACAGCCGCGGTTCCCACCCGCCTTTTGGCGGGTCACGCGGCTCGAAGCGCCGATTTACATGGAATGGCAGGCGGCGGCGCCCCTCTCCCGGGTCATTGCCGGCCACCGTATCGAGCCCGAGGGCGCCGGCTCGCGGGTCACGCTTCAAATCGAACAGACGGGACTGATGGGCTTGGTGGGGCGCTACTTCGCCAACGTCTCCCGCGCCTACGTCCAGATGGAGGCGGAGGGCCTCAAACGCCGCGCCGAAGGCACCTAGCTCCGGCTCCCCACGGGCTAACCCGACGTTCGGGTGACGCCGAAGTAGCTCTCCCAGCGCTCGCGCAGGGCATTGAACACAGCCGAGCCCCGGCGCCGGCGCTCCTCTCGATCCGGAACCCAGTGAGGATTGACGGCCTGCCCGTGGTGAATGATGCGCACGTAGAGCTGCGGGTCCGGCGGCAGGAAGTGGGCCACCCCGTCCTGCTCCAGCGTGAAGTAATGCCGCGGTTCGACGGCGTACAGCCGGCGGAGACCGGCCAAGCCGGAGAACGTGGGCCCCGCCCCCGCGAACAGAGACGCGTCGAGGTTCATCGAGACCACGTGAAGGTGCGCGTGCGGCACCGTCTGCCCGAAGACGCCGTTCTCCCAGAAGGCCACGCGTCCGAATTGCCCGGCCACGAAGTCGCCAAGGCGGCCCTTGAGTGACTCGAATTCGTCATCCAACGCCTCCGGCAGCGCAGCGAGGTGCGGGTAGTGGTCCCGGGGGATGAGCAGCAGGTGCGCGGGCGCTATCGGGGCGTGGTCTCCGATGACGAAGAAATTCTCCGTCTCCAGCAGGACCGTGCTCAGGCCAGCGATGTCGCAGAATGGACAGGGACCGGTCTCGAGAGGGCCTTGGTCCGGCATGGAAGCATATTACCGTTTCAGAGCAAGCGGACCTAAGTATTGACGGGACATAAGCCGAACACTATCATGCATACCTGAATCCAATAGCAGGCGTGGAAAGGGAGTAGTAGAGGGTCGTCCTTCGCGACCAGCGAGCCGGGACGGTGAAAGCCGGCAGCGATGAGCCCCTCGAACTCGCCCTGGAGCCCCTGGGTTGAAATGGCGCAGACGGCGTGTCTGCCGGAGTAGGCCCGGGCGGGTAAGCCCGATACAGCGTCGAGTGCCCTTCCGATGAAGGGAACTAGGGTGGTACCGTCCCGCGCTCCGGGATCCCTGGAGGCGGGGCTTTTATTTAGGGAGACGACGAGGAGAAATCGGGGTAGGGCCCGATGCTCCGAAGGAAAACGATGACGATACGGTCGCATGCAGCGGAGGCCCCTATGGTCTCGGAGGTCCGGTCGCGAAGGCCGCTGACTGACCGAGACCGGGCCGTAGTAGAAGCGGGCCGCGGGCCCGCCGTTACGCTGCTGTCCTCCCCGGACGCCGCGCGACCCGGCCTGCTGGCCCTCCTCCTTAGCTAGTCCTTTCGCGGCAGGCGCGAAAGGACACGCACAGCCCCGACGAACCCGAGGTCAGCGAGAGCCCGTTGGCCCTTCTAAGGAGGAAGAAGTGAAACTTACCGGCGCACAAATCGTCATGGAATGCCTGATCAGGGAAGGCGTGAACACGATCTTCGGCTACCCCGGCGGGGCCAACCTGCCTATGTACGACACCCTGGCCCAGTACCCGCAGATCAAGCACGTACTGGTCCGCCACGAACAGGCGGCTGCGCACGCAGCTGACGCCTACGCCAGGGTCACCGGCAAGGCGGGCGTCTGCTGGGCCACGTCCGGCCCCGGCGCCACCAACCTTGTCACCGGCATCGCCAACGCCTGGATGGACTCCGTGCCCATCGTTTGCATCACCGGCTCTGTGGTCACCTGGCTCATCGGCCGAGACGGCTTCCAGGAAGCCGACATCACCGGCATCACCATCCCGATCACCAAGCACAACATGCTCGTCCTCAACGTCGAGGACATCGCCAGGGCGATCAAGGAGGCCTTCTACATCGCGACGACGGGACGGCCGGGCCCGGTGCTGATCGACATCCCCCGCGACATCCAGCAGCAGACGTGCGAGTTCGAATACCCGCAGAGCGTGAACCTGCGCGGATATTCGCCCACCGTCGAAGGCGACCCCCGGCAGGTCAAGCGCGCCGCTCAGCTGATCGCGGAGGCGCAGCGGCCGCTGGTCCTCGCCGGCCACGGCGTCGTCATCTCGCGCGCCTGGGACGAGCTCGTGGAGCTGGCGGAGAAGGCTCAGATCCCCGTGATCACGACGCTGCTCGGCATCGGCGGCTTTCCGGGCACGCATGAGCTGAACATGGGCATGCCGGGCATGCACGGCATGTACTGGAACAACATGGCGATCAGCGAGGCAGACCTGATCATCGGCGTCGGTATGCGGTTCGACGACCGCGTCACGGGCAGCCTCAAGGACTTCGCGCCGAAGGCCAAAATCGTCCACATCGACATCGATCCGGCGGAGATCGGCAAGAACCTGCCGACGGCTGTGCCGATCGTTGGCGACGTCAAGCACGTCCTCCAGCAGCTGAACCAGGAGGTCCAGCCCGCCCGCCACGACGAATGGCGCGCCTGGCTGAAGGAACAGCGGGAGAAGCACCCTTCGATCCTGATCCCGGAGACCGACAAGCTTCTGCCCCAATACGTGATCAAATCGATCTATGACGCCTCCGGCCCGGACGCCTACTACGTCACGGGCGTGGGCCAGCATCAGATGTGGGCGGCGCAGTACTTCTGGATCGACAAGCCCGGGGGGTTCATCACCTCCGGCGGCCTGGGGACGATGGGGTTCGAGGTGCCAGCAGCCATCGGCGCCCAGTTCGCCGACCCCACTGCGACCGTCTGGGCCATCTGCGGCGACGGCGGCTTTCAGATGACGTCGCAGGAGCTGGCCACGGTCGTCGAGTACGAGCTGCCAATCAAGTACGCGATCATCAACAACGGCTACCTGGGGATGGTCAGGCAGTGGCAGGAGCTGTTCTACAAGAACAACCTCTCCGCGGTTCGCCTCTATCAGCCAGACTTTGTAAAGCTGGCCGAGGCATATGGCCTGAAAGGGATGCGGGTCACCGACAAGGCCCAGGTCCAGACCTCCATC
>DATMBD010000229.1:0-3652 GCA_035559355.1 Dehalococcoidia bacterium | reverse complement strand
CGGCGATAAGGCGTGGGCGCGTGGAGGCTGGAGACGCGGGGGGCCGAGCCGCGCAGCAGCTCACGCAAGCCGGGCTCCGCGGTCGAATGGCTGACCTCCACGGCCTCGTATCCGAACTCGAGGGCGACATCGCGGAACCGGGCCATATCCGCGAAGCGCTCCTGCTGCGCCCACATGGTGGAGAGGGAGGGCATACCTACTCCGAGGATACACCCCCCACCGTCGCGGCGAAGCCGCATCGTTTGGGCCTCAGTCGGTCGAAGATCCGTGTGGCTGGCTTCCGAGCGGCGAGCACACGCGCCTGCCCGGCTCGCCCGCGGCCCTATCGCGCGTCCGGGACTTCAGTCCCGCGCCGGCTGGCCGGACGCGGCTGTCCCCTCCTCGGCGCGGCGCTCGCTGTGGCCCAGGTCCCGGCCCGGAGCAACGCGGTCACGCACGAGTTGCTTCAGTTCGGGCAGCTCCGGGAAGCGCCGCTCCGCGGCCCGCGACCAGATCGTTTCGCCATCGAGGCGAACGTCGAAGACGCCGCCCTTTCCCGGAACCAAGGAAACCTCTTTGAGGTCATCGACGAAGGTCGTGAGCAGTTCCTGCGCCACCCACGCCGCGCGCAGCAGCCAGCGGCACTGGGTGCAATACTCGATTTCCAGCTTCGGCGAGCGGTCCATCGCAACCACCTCCGTCGGCGCTATACGGGCTCCATGGCCCGTTCCGGGGTCGGCGCCCTGCCCGGCAGCGCGGGGCGCTTGGCGAAGATGAAGAAGCCGGAGCCTAGCCCGGCCAGCACTGCCATGAGCGTGAAACCCGCCGCGTAGCTGCCCGTCGAATCGGCAAGGAGACCAGCCACGAGCGGCCCCGCGATCTGCCCGACCATGATGATTGTAGAGGACATGCCCATGATCACGCCGAACGAACGCCTGCCGAAGTAGTCGGCTCGGATCGCCTGCATGAGCGGCCCCCTGATCCCCCAGGCCAGCCCGTGCAGGACGGCGAAGGCGACGACCATGACGAACGAGACCGCGAATGTCACCAGGAGCATGCCGGCCATGTGCATGACCATGCAGGCGGCCGCGATCAGCCGCTTGTCGAAGCGGTCGCCGATCGCCGCGCCGACGAGCAGGCCCGCCACCTGCATCGTGGTCATCAGGGTGACGACAAAGGCCGCGCCGCTGACCGAGTAGTCCAGGTCCTCCGTGAGGTGCGAGATCGCGTGCACGCTCACGGCGCCCACGACCAGCAGCGCCGAGCCGTGCCCAAGGGAGATGAGCCAGAACGCGGGCGTTCGCAGGGCCTCGGCGGCGGTGAAGTCGCGCTCGGCGTCCGATGCCTCGGCCGCGGCGGCTGCAGGGCCTTCGTCCCTCGCCTCGCGGACGCCGTCCGGGACCTCGCCGTAGTCCTCCGGGCGGCGGCGCATGACCTGGGCCAGCGGCAGCCCGAGGACGATGAGGCTGACGCCGGAAACGAACGCCGTCGGCCGCCAGCCGAAATGCTCGATCGACAGGGCGACGGCCGGCACCAGCAAGCCGCTAACGCCAAAGCCCAGCGACATCGTGGACAGCGCTCGCGCCCGTTTGCGCTCGAACCAGTTCACGAGCGCCACGGTCAGCGGGAAATAGGCTGTGAAGCTGAACCCCACTGCCAGCAAAACGAACGCACCGTAAAAGGCGGCCAGCGAGTGGACCTGGCTGAGGAGCATGAAACCGCCCCCGAAGATGACGAAGCCGACGCGCATGATCGCGCGCGGCCCCACCCGGTCCATGACCACGCCTTGAAAGGGGGCGACGAGCCCGCCAACCAGCTGCGTGAACGAGAACGCCCCGGCGAGGGCAGTCTTGCTCCAGCCTTCCTCGCCCTGGAGGTCGGCCACGTACGCGCCGTAGGACTGCTGAAAGACGCCGCCTATCAGGAGCTGGACCGAGAATCCGGCCGCGAGGATCCACCAGCCGTAGAACACCCTGGCGGTGTATCGCCGGATCACGAGCAGGAAGGAAGCCGCGATATCTGGTCTGTAAACAAGGGGGGCCGAGCCCGATTTTAGCAGACCCTCTCCGCGCGGCCGCGGATGAGTTGAAGAGCGTCCGCCACGCGTATACGATGCTCGGTGGGTGGCGAATGAGTGTTCGACGGCGGGCGTTACTCATCGGCTTCCTGGGGCCGGCGATCCAGTCCGTAGGCATTGGCTGGGAAGTGCTCCACGTCCTCGTCAGCCACTGGAGCGAACCGCTAAGCGCGCGCCATTTCTTCTATGAGCCCCCGTTCCTCCTCATAGTCGTCGGCTTCCTGGTCACGGTCGTCTGCATCCCTGTCTCGCTCGAGGTCGTCAAGGCCAGCGAGGAGGAGGTGGCGATCCCGGTCTACGGCCCAGAACCGGTGGAGGCGCAGCCGGCCGTCGAGACGAGCGAGTAAAGGCCAGCGCCCGCTCGCCAGCCGTTTACTGAAGCAGCGCGTCCAGCCAGAGATCGAGTCCTATGGCCACGATCGCGGCGCTGATCAGGAGCGCCCGCAGGGGCGAGTCCGGCTTCGCGCTCTGATAGAGTCGCAAGCCGGCCAGGACCAAGGTCAAGACCGCGAGCCCGACATGTGCGGCGACAACAGGCGGCGGCCCGCTGAGGTGAAATGCCAGAATCTCGAATGCGGCCAGGACGAGGGCGGGAACGATGAAGACGTCCGCGTACTTGCGCTCCAGTTCTCCCATCCGGTGGCGGGCCTCCGCCCAGCCGCCGGCTATCATCGGCAGGCCCATGGTCACGTGGACGACGCGGGCGTTCGGTTCGATAAACGCTACGGCGACCATTCCCCAGCCGAGAAGGACGAGGACGGCCGGGAAGAGGAGTTTGCGAGAGACGCTTCTGTGCCAGACCCCACCGGCCAGGCTTTCGGCGGAGATCATCGCGCCCACGAACATGAGGCCCGCCCCGAAGGCGTGGTGCGATTCCGCGGGGCGCGGGATCCAGGGCAGGTCGTCCGGCGTGGGAAGATGCAGCAGGGGGAACGCCAGAAGCCCAGCTTCCGCCGCCGACACTATCGTTCTCCCGCGCCGGCTCGCCGGTTCACGTCTTCGGCTTGACCTCGACCTTGCTCTCGACGTGGGGCTTGATGTGACCCTGGCGGGTGACTTCCACCAGCTTGCCGCACTTGGGGCACCTCACCGTCTTCGCCACGACGTAGACCTTTTCGCTGGAACCGGGACACCAGATGCTCAATTGAGGCCACTCCCTCCCTGCGGCATGCTTTACGGGACGATTCTAAGCCTCATGGCCGCCGAATATCGAGCCATCGGCGTGGCGCGCGGCTGGGTCGCGAAGGCGGGAAACTGTCTGGTAGACTAGGCGCGTCCAGGGGTCGGGGCGTAGCGCAGCCTGGTAGCGCACTTGAATGGGGTTCAAGAGGTCGCCCGTTCGAATCGGGCCGCCCCGACCAAAACCCCCTTCCGCCGTTTTCTAGCATCAGAGCCACGGCGTGACTTCGAGTCGGCGCCGGCTGCACGACAGGCGTGCGCTTGGCGGCGAAGAAAGCGCCCTTAGCCGGGCTGGCAGCTTTCGCGTCGTTCCCCTCGCTTAGCGCGGCGGCTTCCAATCGAAATGGCAGTGTAAGGCGGCCAGAAAAGAATCCCCGCCCCCGGTCCCCTCGGCCCTCACGTCCACTGACCTGCCTG
>DATMBD010000228.1:0-3338 GCA_035559355.1 Dehalococcoidia bacterium | reverse complement strand
TCGGCGGCGCCAGTGCTTTCGGCGATGCGAGCCAGGCGCGCCATTTCGTCGCGCATGCGCGGGTCGTCTTCTTCGGCCTCGCCGCCCACAATGATCATTCGCGCGGCGACCGAATGCTCCTTCACCAGCAGCCCGAAACCTTCGATGGCTGTGTCGACGCCCTTACGAGGCACAATCCGCCCCGCCTGGAGGACGATGAATTCGTCCTTGTCCAGGCCCAGGACGCTGCGCGCGAACTGCTTGTTCATCGGCGCGAACTCGTCCGGGTCGAAGCCGCAAGGGACAACCCGAATCTTCGAAGTCTCCACGCCATAGAGGCGCATGATGTCTTCTTGGTCCTGCGGGCATTCGGCGATTACCCACTCAGCCTCGCGCATCGCCCGCTCCTCGATCTCGATGCGCTCCTCCGGAAAGTCGTCCTTGCCCTGAAATTGCCTCCGTACTCGGCCCAGGGCGTGAAACGTGACCACGAAGGGGATGCCCGTCTTCACTTTGATGAGACAGGCGACGTGGGCGGACATGAAGAAGTTGGCGTGAACGAGGTCGTAGCGCCGGCCTTCGCGGGACATGAAGCGCATGACCTGTTCGGCGAAATCGGTCATGTAGGGCAGCATGTCCTCTTTACGCACGTAGGCCGGCGGGCCTGCGTCCACGTTGATGACGCGCAAGCCCTCCCACGCGATGACCCTCGGCATGGATTTGGCGTCCCGGCGGGTGAACACGTCGACTTCGTATCCCATTCGCACCAGGTGGCGGGCAACCTGGCCGACGTAAACGTTCTGGCCGCCGCTGTCGACGCCGCCTAAGGCGCTCAGCGGCGAGGCGTGCTCGCTAATGAGAGCAATCCTTCGCAATTAGGGTCCTCCGTTCCTTATTGACCGCGTTGGCGAGGCTGGCCTGCGGCCGCTCGCCTCGGCCAAGGTCTCCGTCCACTCGCGGGCGAATCGGTGAATGCTGAAGCGCTCCCGGGCCATCGCTTTGGCGCCCCGGCTCAGCTGCTGCGCCAGCCCCCGGTCGCGGATGAGGAGCTCCATGAAATCGATGAGGTCGTCCGTCTTCGTGTCGACATAACCTGAGACGCCGTTCTCGACGGTCCTCGTGAGCTCCGTCGTCGCGAGACCCACGACGGGCAGCCCGAGAGCCATCGCCTCGCAGACGGAGAGCGGCAAACTCGTGTAGCGGATTGGGTTGAAGAAGAAGCGGTAGGCGGGCAGGGCCCGAAGGAGGATGTCGCGGCTCATTTCCCCAAGGCCGCCCACGTCCTGGGAGCCCATTCCTATCAGGTCGAGGGGGACGCGGAGGGCGGCTTCCTGGAAGACGTCCCATCCCAGGCGACGACCGCGCGACGCAATATTGTTGGCGACTGTCACGCCGCGGGGCAGGTGTCCGGTCCAGACAATGTCCTCCGGAACCAGCACGCCGTGCTCGATCACGCGCGTGGGCGTGGGGCCGCTGTCCCACATGAGGCGATTGAAGTGGGTGACGTGGACGAGGAGCACGTTGGGGTCATCGACGGCGTGCCGTGTTTCGGTGGGGCTGCAGGTAGGCGTGTTGTGCTCCAGGTATACCTTGGGCAGGCGCCTCTGGACGGGGCTGAGGACTTCGTACTGGTCGAAAAAGTAGTTGCGCTCGGACTGAAAGAGGACGCAGTCGAATTCCAGATGCCTCACCGCTTCGGCTGGGACTTCGTGGAGGTTTTCGGGCCATGGCAGGGTGCCTGCGCGTCCGCCGTAGCCTTCCGGCTTTCCGGGTTTGACGGGCACGTAGAAGTCGCAGGCGGCTTGACAGAGGTAATAGAGGTACGTGCCGTGCACGTGCCACGTGAAGACCCGTGGCCTGCCGCTCAGCCCGTTCACGCCCGCACCCATCCTTCCTGCACCGCCTCGATGGCGGCCGCGGCAACCTCCTCCGGCGGGATGTCCAAGCAGGGCAGGCCGTAGGGGCAATCGAAGCGGTAGCAGGGAGCGCAATCGGTGTCGCGGCGCAAAAGTTGGGCCGGCGCTAGCCGGGGTCGCCACTGCTCCTCGTAGTCCGTGCCGGAATACAGGCAGACGCTCGGTCGCCCCATCGCCTCCGCGAAGTGAAGGGCGCTGGAATTGTTGCAGACGATGGCGGCCGCTCTCTGGACCACGGCGGCGAACTCGGGAACACTCGTCTTCCCGGCAAGGGAAGGCCCCGCGCCGTCCCAGCCATTGCCCTGGCACTCGCGGGCGGCGCCGAGCACCACCGTCTGCAATCCGCGGCGACGCAGCAGCTTCGTCACGGCGATGAACCGTTCCGCGGGATAGCGCCGGGCTTCGCAGCTTGCCCCGGGGACGATAGCGACAAACGGCTGGTCCCGTCGGATGCCAGCGCCGCGCAGAAGGCGATCAGCGCGAGCTGTGGCATCGGACGGGATGATGAGGTCACCGGCTTCCCGGGCGGGGATTCCGACGGCGTTCAGCAGGTGGAGATTGCGCAACCGTTGGTGCGTGGTGTCTGGTGGCGGGATGACCCAGTGCGTCAGCACCTGACCACCGAACTCCTTCGATTGGCCGATGCGCAGCGGGACTCCTGCCAGATAGCAGCAATAGGCGGGCGGATACGGGGACTGCCGGAAGCTGGTGAAGATCAGAGCGGCCTCGAATTGGCGTTGCGCCAAATCGGCGATGAGCGCTTGCTGTCGGGCGGGGTCGAACGGGTACGCCCCGGAGATGTCCTGCCAGACGGGGCGTTCCACGATCACGTCGTCCACGGCTTCGATCAGGGGTGCGACCTGAGAGCCGGCGGGAGTGGCCATGAGGGTGAGGCGGGCGAGGGGAGCCGCGGTCTTGATCGCCTTCAGGGCTGGGGCGAGAAGGACTACGTCGCCGATGTTGTCCAGCCGGATGGCCAGGATATGGCGCAGGGAAGCCCACTCAGGCGCGTGCATGGGCACCTCGCGCGTCCAGCAGCGACAAGGCTGCCCGCACGACCTCGTCCGGCAGAATCGGCCTGCCGCCCGTCGTGCCTCCTCCAAACCGGCAGCCGTCTGCAAGGCAGCGATGGCCGCCGAGGTCGTGAAGGCAGCTGTTTTGGACCGCGGTCTCCCCGACGAGGACCAAGTGACGCTCGCGGTCGAGAGGCGCCCAACGTTCCGGGTCGGAGTGGAGGAAGAGGACTACGCTCGGCACCCGCAGGGCAGCCGCTATGTGGGAGACGCCGGTGTCGTTCGTGACCAGGAGGCGTGATTTGCTCAGCACGAGAGCAAGGCTGCCCAGCGTCGTGCGCCCGCAGAGCACCTCCGCTTCTCGTTCCATCGCCGCCGCCACAGCCTCGGCCAACGGCCTGTCGGCCGCCTCGCCGGTCAGGAGGACCCG
>DATMBD010000227.1:0-5059 GCA_035559355.1 Dehalococcoidia bacterium | reverse complement strand
GGTGGCGTCCGAGATGCTTCGCGACAGCATCGAGGCGTTCAAGCTGCGTGACGTCAGCAAGGCGCGCAGCGTGTGCGACCGCGACGATGAGGTGGACGCCCTTTACGACCAGGTCTATCGGGAGCTGCTCACCTATATGCTGAACGACCCGAAGACGATCGAGCGGGCCACGCACATAACCTGGATCGCCCACAACCTGGAGCGCATCGCCGATCGGGTGACGAATATCTGCGAGCGAGTCGTCTACATGGTGCAGGGCACGTACGAGGAGCTGAACGTCTCCAAGTACTAGTCGGCCTCGGGGATGAGTCCACGGCGTTCAGACCGCCGTGGAGGGTCGCACTTGAGGCCGGCGCTTGGATATCGGGCGTATGACGCCATCCGTCCCCCCGGAAGCTGTCGCGCGATCTGGCCTGCCGCCATCGGTTCCCTCTCCTCGCGCGGCGGTGTAATAATCGAACCGGCCTCGTCGGCACGGATAGGTAGGTGGACTATGCCTGAAGGCCTGGCCAAAGGACTGCGAAACGTCGTCCTGGACGAATCACAGGCCAGCTTCATCGACGGCGAGAAGGGCATCCTCCTCTATCGCGGCTACTCGATCCATGACCTCGCGGCGAACTGCAGCTTCGAGGAAGTCGCCTATCTGCTGCTGTACGGCTCGCTTCCAAAGCGGGCCGAGCTCGAGGCCTTCGAAGCGCGCTTGAAGGCAGCCAGGCGCCTCCCGGACGAGGTCATCGAGGTCATTCGGACCGTGCAGCACAGCCACCCCATGGACGTGCTGCGGACAGCGGCCTCCGCGCTCTCGGCGTTCGACCCGGAGACCGAGGACAGCTCCCGCGATGCCCTACTGCGCAAGTCGGAGCGCTTGACGGCCCAGGTGCCGAGCATCGTCGCCGCGCACGAGCGATTGCGCAAGGGCCGGGAGCCGTTGGAGCCGCGAGGGGACCTCAACCACGCCGCGAATTTCGTCTACATGCTCTTCGGCGAGGAACCCAGTCCGGAGGCCGTGGAGGCCATGAATCTGGACTTCATCCTCCACGCCGAGCACGGCGCCAACGCTTCGTCGTTCGCCGCCCGCGTCACGGCTTCGACGCTGGCCGACCTCCACGCGGCCATCGTCAGCGCCATCGGCACGCTCAAGGGGCCGCTGCACGGCGGCGCCGCCGAGTCCGTGATGAAGATGGCGATGGAGATCGGCGAGCCAGAGCGCGCGGCCGAGTATGTGCGCGAGCGCCAACGCCACCGCGAGAGCCGGATCATGGGCTTCGGCCACCGCGTCTACCGAGTCGAAGACCCCAGGGCCCGGCACATGCGGGAGAAGTCGAAGGCGCTCAGCGCTCGCATGGGCCAGCAGAAGTGGTACGACATCCTCGAAGCAGTCGTGAAGGAGATGGGCCGCTACCAGCGCCACGGCATCCACGTGAACGTGGACTTCTACGCTGGATCCGTGTATTACCTGCTGGGCATCCCGGAGGACCTCTTCGTCCCCATCTTCGCCATCGGCCGCGTGCCTGGCTGGTGCGCGTCCGTCCTGGAACAGCTGGAGAACAACGTCCTTATCCGGCCGCTCCTGCGCTACGAGGGACCGATGAACCTGGAGTACGTACCCATCGATCAGCGATGACGGCAGGGGACGATGCGCCCGCACGCCCAAGGAGGAAGGCCCGTGGGGGAAAAAGGGAACGGGCGGCCCTGACCGGCGCAAGGGAACTGGAGCTGAACGATTCAGGAGGACTTAGATGCCGTTCGAGACGATAAACAAGCCGCCCGTCAGCGAAATGCGCGTCAAGCCGAACCTGTACGACTACGAGGCCCAGCGCGCCAGCTTCAGCTGGGAGGCGCTCGCAAAGGAGCTGGACGGGCTGCCCGGCGGCGGGCTGAACATCGCCTACGAGGCGCTCGACCGCCACGTCGCCAAGGGCAAGGGCGGCAAGACAGCCATCCTCTGGGAGGGCAAGAACGGCGAGCGAGAGACGTACACCTACGAGGACATGGCCAAGCTCTCCAACAAGTGGTGCAACGTTCTCCGCTCCCTGGGCATCAAGAAAGGCGACCGCGTCTTCGTCTTCCTGGACCGCATCCCGGAGCTCTACGCGGCTGTTTTCGGGACGCTGAAGGCCGGCTGCGTCATCGGGCCGCTGTTTTCGGCGTTCGGGCCCGATGCGGTCAAGGACCGGCTGGCTGACGCCGGCGCCGTCCTTCTCCTGACCAGCCCCGACCTCTGGCGCAGGGTGTCGCAGATCCGGCCGGAACTGCCGGACCTCAAGCACGTGGTCCACGTCCAGCACGGAAAGCGAATAGAGGCATCAGAAGGCATCCTCTCCTGGGACGACCTCATGGCCGCTGCCCCTGATTCGACGGAGATCGAGCGCACCGGCCTCGAAGACTACGCCATCATGCATTACACCTCCGGGACGACAGGCAAGCCGAAGGGTGCGGCCCACGTCCATCAGGCGGTCTGGGGCCACTACGCCACCGGCAAGTACGTCCTGGACCTGCACGAGGACGACATCTACTGGTGCACGGCCGACCCCGGCTGGGTGACCGGCACCTCCTACGGCATGTTCGCGCCGTTCACCAACGGCGTCACGTCCGTCATCTACGAAGGCGGCTTCTCCGCCAGCAAGTGGTACGAGATCATCCAGCGCTACAAAGTCACGGTCTGGTACACGGCGCCGACCGCCATCCGTCTGCTGATGAAGGCAGGCGACGCAATTCCCAAGCGCTACGACCTCTCCAGCCTTCGCTACACGATGTCGGTGGGCGAGCCATTGAATCCGGAGGCCGTCGTTTGGGGCCAGCGAGTGATCGGCCTGCCGTTCCACGACAACTGGTGGCAGACAGAGACAGGCTCGATCATGATCGCTAACTTCCCGGCGCTGCCGATTCGGCCGGGTTCCATGGGCCGGCCGATGCTCGGGATCACGCCCGGCGTGATCGACGCGAACGGCAACGAGGTTCCTCCCGGTCAGGAAGGCGACTTGGCGCTGCGGCCCGGCTGGCCCTCGATGTTCCGGACCTACTGGCGCAACGAGGAGATGTACAACAGCCGCTTCCGCAACGGCTGGTACATCACCGGCGACCGCGCTCGGCGCGACGAGGACGGCTACTTCTGGTTCATCGGCCGGGCGGACGATGTCATCAACACGGCCGGCCACCTGGTCGGCCCGTTCGAGGTCGAAAGCGCCCTGATCGAGCACCCGGCGGTGGCGGAGGCGGGCGTGATCGGCAAGCCGGACCCGATCGCGATGGAGATCGTGAAGGCGTTCGTGGCGCTCAAGGACGGCTTCGAGCCGACGGATCAGCTACGCCACGAGCTCATCGGCTTCGCGCGCGACAAGCTGGGTCCGGGCGTGGCGCCGCGGGAGATCGATTTCGTGCCGTCGCTGCCAAAGACGCGGTCGGGGAAGATCATGCGCCGGCTCTTGAAGGCGCGGGAACTGGGCCTGCCGGAGGGCGACACGAGCACCCTGGAGGAGGACTAGGGGCGGAGGACGCCATCGCGGAGCCTGACGACGACCTTCGCCACCGCTACGCCACCTCCCGCCTGGAGGCGTTCAGCGACGGCGTCTTCGCCATCGCCATCACGCTGCTGGTCTTCGAGGTCACAGTCCCCGAGGTCGAAGGCGGCGCAAGCCTGCGCCGGGCGCTTTGGGACCAGTAGCCCTCCTACGCCGGCTTCATCCTCAGCTTCCTGATCGTCATCCCGCGTAACGGGATGGCCGCCGGCTACTCCGCACCCTTCTGCAACGCCGCCGCGCGCCCATGTGACCCTCCTGAGACGGCCGCCCGTCTACGATGCCAGCAGGCGCGAAAGGAGAGCGTGAATTGAGCATCATCGCCTGGATTGTGGTTGGACTGATCGCCGGTGCGATCGCGAAGCTGTTGATGCCCGGGGACGACCCCGGCGGCATCATCTTGACGATCCTCCTCGGAATCGCGGGAGCGATCGTAGGCGGATTCATTGCCGTCGCCTTGAACATTAGCAACGGTGTCGACGATTTCGACATCGGCACGATCGTGCTGGCGGTGCTGGGCGCGATGCTCATCCTGTTCGGCTACCGTCTGGTTGCCGGCGAACGAGGAACGCTCTGACCGGAGGGGTCAGAGGGAGCGGCGGGAGAGGCTGGCCTTCGGGCCAGCCTCTACTCTTGGGCAGTGACTTTCCTGTATACGGCCAGGATGATGGCGGTGGCGTGCCAGGCGGCTATCACCGTGAGGCCGCAGACGATGCCGTTGAAGAGGAAGGCCGGAATGACGAGCTGAGGTACGTCCAAGGGTCACCTCGGGAATGGTAAGGGGATGTCTCAAGCATCGGCGGAGGTTGCGGGGAGGTCAAGGGAAACGGTCACGGAGTTGCGACGGGCTCGCATTTTTTAACATAACGTTAGCGTGGCATCGCCTTCGACGCCGTAGTGGGATCCGCGTGGCGCGGGGCGCCGCTTTGGCGACGAGAGGCCGGGCAGGCGTGAGCGGTATAATTGTTAGGCTTCGTCCGAAGCGTTGCCGGGTAGTGTAACGGTAGCACAGGAGCCTTTGGAGCTTCGCGTCCAGGTTCGAATCCTGGCCCGGCAGCCAGGCCTCCGCTCGGCGCGCTGGCGGCGCTTGAGCGAGGCACCGCCGCTTCGTATAGAATTGTTAGGCATTCCCCGATAGCTCAATCGGTAGAGCGGGCGGCTGTTAACCGCTAGGTTCCAGGTTCGAGTCCTGGTCGGGGAGCCACTTGATCCCTTCCGATCCGGCACTGCGCGTAACAGAGCTGAGACGTGGTTGGGGGACATACCCCGGTTGGGCGCCGCGCCTCTTCGTCCACCGTTCGGTTTCGAGCGACCCGAATGTCGTCAGCCATCCTGCCGGCCGACGATAACGATGGAGACGTCATCGCGGTTGCCGAGGACGCGGCTTCTGGAGACGAGGACTTCGGCGGCGGCCTGGGGCGGATGACGGCGCACGACGTCCGCGATCTCGGCGTCGCTTACGAGATCGTGGAGGCCGTCCGAGCAGAGCAGGAGTCGATCGCCGAGGGCGAGGGAGACGGGGCCGAAGAGGTCAACGCCCG
>DATMBD010000226.1:0-5757 GCA_035559355.1 Dehalococcoidia bacterium | reverse complement strand
ACCCCGGGCGAGGAAGCCGGCATCAAGAGCGTCACCGTGGAGGTGCGGGGCCAGTACGCGTACGGCTATCTCAAGGGTGAGCGCGGCGTCCATCGCCTCGTGCGCCTTTCGCCCTTCGACGCGGCTCACGCTCGCCACACGTCCTTCGCGCTCGTCGAGGTCATGCCGGAGGCGGAGGGCGCCGTAGAAGTCGACATAAAGGAAGAGGACCTACGCATCGACATCTACCATTCGGCGGGCCACGGCGGCCAAAACGTCCAGAAGGTAGCAACCGCGGTTCGGATTACGCACTTGCCCACCGGAATCGTCGTCACCTGCCAGAACGAACGCTCGCAGTCGCGAAACAAGGAGTCTGCGCTGCGCGTTCTGGAAGCGCGCCTACTGGAGAGGGAATTGGAACGGCGGGCGGAAGAGCAGGCGCGGCTCAAGGGCGAGCACGTGGAGGCTGGCTGGGGTAACCAAATCCGCAGTTACGTCCTCCACCCCTATAAGATGGTGAAGGACCACCGCACCGGCTACGAGACCTCGAACGCGGCGGCAGTCCTCGACGGCGATCTGGATGCGTTCATCCAGGCGTATCTAAAGACGACGATGGGCGCTTCTGCTTGATGTTCCGCCTCAGCCTGCTTCTGGTGAGCCTCCTGCCGACCCTCTTCGCCGCTTCAGCGTCCACGGCGAACGCGGAAGGCATCGAGGTGCGCTCGCAATCGGCGACGAACCGGTTTCCGGATGGAATCCAGTTCCGAATCTTCCTCGCCAGCGACGCCAACATCACCAGCGTCCGCTTCCACTTCCGGATCCTGCCGGACGGCGTCAACGCGACCGCGCGGACTCAGTGCACCACGGGAACCGTCGTCGATTGCAGCGCCACCGTCGGCAGCACTCGCGCGAACTACATGGTGCCGGGCGCCCAGCTCGTTTATTCCTGGGAGGTAGAGGACGCGAACGGCGCCAAGCTCGTGACACCGGAAGCGACTGCCACCTACCAGGACGACCGCTTCAACTGGGAATCGATCTCCGAGGGCAACATCACCGTCTACTACTACTTCGGCGACGTCGAATCGCAGCGGAGCGTCCTCCGGGTGGCGCGGGAGACAATCGACCGGATAAGCGACCTCTTGAACACGCAGGTGAACTTCCCGATCAAGATCTGGGTTTACCGCAGCGCCGCCGAGATGACGCCGGCCGTGGCAAGCCGGCGCGGCCAAGGCCCCGGGACGAGCGTGCAAACGCTGGGCGAAGTCGCCGCTTCGGACACAGCCCTCGTCTCCAGGGATACCGACTTCCTGAACATCGTCCGTCACGAGTTGGCCCACATCGTGACTGGAGCCGCTACGCGGAACCACATCGCCGGCATCCCGACCTGGGTCAACGAGGGGATATCGACGTTTGCCCAAAACCGCCTCCTCCCGGACGAGGAGCAGGCCCTGAGCTTGGCGATCCAGCGCAACCGCGTCCTGCCGATCACGAGCCTGGACGCATCCGCCCGTGGCAGCCCTGGCGCCGTCTCCCTCTTCTACGGACAGTCCGGAGCCCTGGTTGCCTTCCTGGTCAACACGCACGGACCGGACAAGTTCGGCGACTTCGTGGCCGCGCTGGCGAACGACACGACGGACGGGGCGCTGATGAAGGTCTACGGCTTTGACCAGCTGGGCTTGGAGAACGCTTGGCGCAAGAGCCTTGGCCTGCCAGAGGTGATAGTGAGCCAGGGTGGCGCCAGCGGCAGCCAGCCGCCTCCCACGCTGGTGCCGTTTGGCGCGGGCCAGCAGGGCCAGCCGACGCCGCCTGCCGGCGGCCGGGGCGGCGGCCAGCAGAGCGGGGCAGAGGGCGAGGACGACTCATCCGGCTCCGACCTTGTCCCGATTGTCGCTGGCGTGCTTGCCCTCGCTGCGCTGACGGCAGGAGCCGTGTATCTTCAGCGCCGCCGCAGCCGGCCGGCCGCCTGAAAGGGCGCGCGCGGGAGACTCTCAGCGGATCAGCGGTCCGTGCTTCCCGTCCCCTTTCCGATCGATGGAGACTCTTGGTCAAGGCGCAGGTAGACGGCGCCGAGCAGGCCGGGGCGGTAGTCGTAGAGCGCGGCCACGCTCGTTGAGGCGTCGGGCACCATGAAGATGCTGTAGCCCTGACTGCGCAGCGCCTCGAACGTAGCCAGGTTGACTAACCAGACGTAACGAATGTCCCGTTCGCGATCCACCGCCTCTCCGCGGTCGGAAAGCATGCTGATCCCCGTGTAGTCGCGGCGCAGGATGCGGGACTCCAGCCGGTGGCGCTCTCGCACGGCCAGCTGGGGGAAGATGAAGCCGGTCATCACCACAGAGCCGTTCGGGACGTCGGCCGCCATCACCTGCTCCACGAACTTGCGCTGGTTGGTCATCGTCTCCGCGTTCGAGAGGACCAGCCCCTTCCCGATCGTCGCGTCCCGAAGCGAGCCGAGGCTGAGGTCATCCGCGGGCGTCGTGATGTCGACGACTCCCGCGAGGAGGATGGCCGCCACGGAACACGCCATCGCCGTCCTCGTGAAGTAGCGGGCCATGAGCAGAAAACCGAAAGGAAATACGGGTATGAGGTATGCGATTTCATGCGGGAGCCGGGCGAAGGAGACGAAGTAGAGAACGATAACGCCTACCCAGAAGCCGACCTGAGGGTCGCGGAGAACGTCTCGCGGCAGGGTACGGAGGCGGCCGAAGGAGGCCACCGCGCCGATGAGCACGGCCACCCCGCCGAGGATGCCGAGCGCCTCCTTGCCCAAGAGCCGAAGGACGTCCGTGTAGGAGACGGCGGCGTCGTAGAAGTTGAGGAACTTCGGGCCGTAGACCACGAGGACGGGCGCGTAGGCGATGAGCGTCACGCCCGCGGCCGCCAGGGCCATGGGGATGGCGTCCTGCGGCCGGCCGCGGCGCCAGAGCAAGTACGCCATCGGCAGCCACACGACCGCGCTCTGAAGGCGCATGCCGACGGCGATACCGAGGAGCGCGCCCGCGAGCGCCGGTTTTGGCAGCAGGACTGCGTAATACGCCCCCAGGATGGCTGTCAGGGCCCACATGTAGTCCATCGTCGCGATGCTGTTGATCAGGAGGAGCGGAGCAAACGCAAAGCCGATGAGCGCAAGCGCCTGGTTGGGGACCTGCAGACGCCGGAGGATGAGGGCAAAGACGTATACGCCAACCAGCGAGGCAGCAGCGGTTGCGAGATTGGTGGCGACCCAGCCGCCGGGGATGAAAAGCGTCGTCACGAACTCGTGCAGAGGGTTGCCGGGCAGCCGCGAGGGGAAGTAGTCGCCGGTCTCCAGCAGGTGGTGAGCAGTCATGGCCACTCGCCAAGCGTCGGGGTCCGTGCCATGACCGTAGCCCAGGAATGGCGCCCGGACAGCGAGAAAGGCCGCCGCCAAAATCGCGAAAGCCAAGGGCCGCGTGAAGTCGGCGGCGCTGGCCCGCCTGAAGGCATCCGCCACGTCGGCGCCGAAGGCTCTCGGGACGCCTAGTTCCATGCCTAGCGGGGGATGATGAGGCCGCTGGGGGAGGTGCGAACCGTCCTCTGCTCGGGCGCTTGCACCTGCAGCGGCGTAACGCGCACAGGCCCCGGTCCCGGCTGGAGCGGCCGGCCTTCCGCGGACAGGAGGACGTTCGCGGCTAGGGCGCGCTCGTCCAGGAGGCCTGGCAACGCCTTCGCTTCGTCCAGCACCGTCAAGGGAACCGCCCGTATGGCGAACCTCTGGGCCAAAGCCGGAAACTCCGTCACGTCGATGGCGCGGACCAACACGCGGACGCTCTCGAGGGCGAGCTTGAAGGCCGCGTGCATGGTGGCTGACGAGTACGGGCAGTGCGGCGCCACGTAGACGTCCAGCGTCACGTCGGACTTCAACTTGCGTAGCTGGCGCTTCGCGGCGTCGTCCAGAGCGTAGCGGTTTTGCGCTGCTTCGATCATCGCCTCCAGGAAGACCGGGAAGAGCGTGCCCGCCGGCAGGCCGAAGAAGCGCAGGGCGCGGTTCGACTGCCCCCTGAGCACGATTCCCGGCACTCTGTCGACGCCAAGGCCGGCACCAGCCTTGGCCTCCGCGTCCAGATCGTGGATGGTGAGGCTGATCCGGCTGCTCAGGGAGGCGAGCTCCTGGAGGAGCGTGCGCGCGTCTTCGCAGCGGGCGCAGTCCCGGCCCGGGATGAATATCGGCGACGGCTTCTGGGTGAAGAAGTCGATGCGCAGGCGGCTGGTCAGCTCCCGGCCGAAGCGCTCGCGGATCAGCTGCTGGTCGCGGAGGGGGATCACGTTACCTACCTGCCTGCCGATCTGAATCGCGCAGACGCTGCCACGTGACGTAGAGCCTGTGCAGGGTCGTGACCAGGGTCATAGTGGCCAGCACCCAGAGCACAACGCGCAATCCGCCGAACACGAGGCCGGCTGTCAGGAAGAGGATGCGCACCGCGCGCGTGAAGAGGCCGTCGTAAAGCTCGACGTTCTCCACCTCCGCGCGAGCGCGGACATAGCTGACGCAGAGCGAGCCGACGGCCGAGGCGAAAACCAGCATGCTCTCCTCTCTGGCACCCCGCTCGAGGTAGTAGTAGAGCAAGCCGCCTAGTACGACGCCCTCGAACAGCCGGTCGACGGTCGAATCGAAGACGCCCCCGAACCGTGTGACCCGCCCCGTGGTGCGCGCGAGCGTACCGTCGAATCCGTCCAGGAGGGCGGCAGCGAACAGGACGACGCCGCCCCAAACCAGCTCCCCGCTGGCGATTATCACGGCGGCGATGATCCCGCCGGCCAGCTGGGCAATGGTGAGCATGTTCGGCGTGACGCCCAGGCGGATGAACACAGCGACGACGGGCGTCGTTACCTGTCGCGGCAGGGCCCGAGGCATGGTGAACACGGCCTCAAGCCTCCACGGGACTGGGCCGTTCGAGCTGGATGTACCCCTTCTCGAATGCCAACCGCTCGTAGTAGGAAAGGACGCGTTGGGAGACCCGATCCCAGCTGAAGTGCTGGGCGCGCTCGCTGGCCTTCGCCCCCATGGCTGCCCGCCGCTCTCGATCGTCAACGAGATCGATCAAGGCGGCCGCCAGCGATTCGGAGTCATGCGGCCTCACCAGAAGCCCTTCCACGCCGTGGGTCATGACGCCGGCGAAGCCCTCGATGTTGCTCGCAACGACGGGCCTGCCCGCCGCCATCGCCTCCAGGAGAATGATCCCCTGGCTCTCGTTACCGGTATTGGGGGCGCAGAAAATTTGCGCGGAATGGTGATAGCGGGGCAAGAGCTCGTACGGCACGAAGCCCGCGAAGACAACGTCCGGCACGCGGTTCTCTTCCACCCAGCGCTGGTAGCGGCGGCGCTGGCGTTCGTCGGCCGCGCCAACCACCACCAGGCGCGTGCTGGGGCGGGCGGCCTTCACGCTCATGAAGGCGCGCAGGAGGTAGCGCAGCCCTTTGCGCTTCTCGAACCGGCCGACGAAGAGAATGTTGACCATGCCGTCGTCGAACTCTGGCAGCGGCGGCTGAGGGTTCGAGAACCGGGGAACGTCCACGCCGTTGGGAATGATGTTGTAGTAGCCCGGGAAGTGGGGGGCGATGAGCCGCGCCGCCGCTTGCGAGACGGCGATCTTGCCGTCCAGGCGCCGGAAGCAGGTCTTGAGCAGCCGCCGCGTATAGGCATAAAGGCGCGCGCCGCTGTCCCGCGCGGCGTGAAAGGTGCCAACGTTGATGGCGTCCGAGAACCGCAGGAACTGGATGGGCAGGAACGAAACCAGGGGCTCGTGGACGTGAACGACG
>DATMBD010000225.1:0-8589 GCA_035559355.1 Dehalococcoidia bacterium | reverse complement strand
ACCTGGCCTACAAGGAGAGCGCATTCTTGCTCAACCGGGAGCGGATCTGCGGCGTCGGCGGCTGCGGCAACGAAATCGTGGCCCAGTGCGCGCGCTGCAGGGCCTATTTCTGCCGTCGGCACGGCGGAGTGCATGAGGACTTCGTCCTGGAGGAGCGCGTTCGGGTGCCGCGCGAGACGTTCGTCTGCTCGCACTGCTGGAAACGGCGCGCTATCTGGCAGAAGGCCTAGCGGGCGCCGAAAGCAGTTCGGCGGGATGATTCCCGCGCCGGCGCCGGAGGCGTGGCCGTTTTCGAGCCGCGCTGGCTTGGACGCAGTGACCGCAATGACCGCAATGATTGGCGGCAGGACGCCGCGTACATAGATGCTCGCCCTGATTTCTCATCCTTCCCGTTCTGTGTTACCTTCTAGGCGCGCTTGGCGGGGGCGCGGCGCCTGTCGAAGGGCAGGCGGAGTCATCTCCGGAGCAAGGAGAAGATCATGGCTCTCGCGCAGGAGACGCCCGGCGCATTCGATGGCCTCGCCAACGAGGCCTCCCAATCCCCGGCGCTGCTCGTCCAACTCTGCGATCTTCTCGGAACCGGCGCCGTCCGCGTCGACGGCGACGGGCGGACTTGGCCCTTGAACGGCTCCGGCCGGGCGTTGCTCGCGGCGCTAGGTGGTGAAGCAGGCGGCGCCGTGCCGCCGGCGATCGGCGCGTTGCTGGAGAACGGCGGCGCCGCTCGAGTCGACGAAACGGTGGCGCACACGCCGGAGTCCCGCCACATAGCCATCGCCGCCGGGCGCGTAGGCGGAGAATGCCTGGTCCTCCTCCGGGACAAAACCGACGAGCGCTTGCTGCACGAACGGGTCCTGCAGTCGGAGAAGATGGCGAGCGTAGGACAGCTGGTTTCAGGCGTCGCCCACGAACTCAACAACCCGCTCACGGGCGTCATGGGTTTCGCCCAGCTGCTGCTCGCGCGCGAGTTGGACGAGACAGTGCGCGGTCACGTGCAGACGATTTACGGCGAGGCGGAACGGGCGGCGAAGATCGTTCAGAACCTGCTCTCCTTTGCCCGCCGCCGCAAGCCGACGAAGGAGATGGCGGACCTCAACGCGCTGGTGCAACGGGTCCTGGAGCTGCGCAGCTACGACTTCACCGTCCGCAACATCACCTTGGACATGACCCTGGACACGCGTATGCCTCGCGTCTGGGTGGACCCTGACCAGGTGCAGCAGGTGCTGTTCAACGTCATCAAGAACGCAGAGCAGGCGATGATCGACGCCCATAACGGCGGCAAGCTGACAGTTGTGACCCAGGGAACGGCGTCCGGGGTCCGCGTATCGATCGCCGACGACGGGCCCGGCATCCCACCCGAGATCCAGCGCCGCATATTCGACCCCTTCTTCACGACCAAAGACGCGGGGCAGGGTACAGGCCTGGGCCTGACGATCTGCTACAGCATCATCGACGAGCACGGAGGGCGGATCTGGACGGAAAACCGGCCAGAGGGCGGCGCCGTCTTTCACATCGAGCTGCCGACAGGGGCGCCGGAGGACCAGGAAGCGCCGGGGCCGGCGGTCGGAATGGTGCAGGCGGAGCTTGCGGCGACGACCGGACGGCGAGTCCTGGTCGTCGATGACGAGGTCAGCATCCGGCTTCTCCTCCATGACATCCTGCGGCTCGATCAACACACCGTGGCCCTCGCGAGCAGCGGCGTCGAAGCCCTCGACCTCGTGGAGCGGGAGCGCTTCGACGTCATCATCACGGACATGAAGATGCCGGGCATGGACGGCGCCACGTTCTACCGCCAGGTACGCCAGCGAGACCCTGCCCAAGCGCGGCGGATGGTGTTCATCACCGGCGATACGGTGAGCCCCGACACCCGCGCGTTCCTGCAGAGGGTCTCCAATCCCGTGCTCGCCAAGCCGTTCAAAATCGGTCCCCTCCGCGACGCGATCGAGTCCGTGCTGTCGCAATAGACAAAGAATTCTCAGGCCGGAAGGCCGAGGCCGAACGTGAGGCCGCGGGCGCAACCGCGCCGATTTGCTACCCGTCCTTGACGGCGCCGCTGAGCCGAGTTGATCGGCCTGGGAGCCGCCAGTGTCTAACCTGCGCCCAGCGACCGTCTGGGCGGCAGCCCTGACGCGAGTCGCCGTGCAGAGGCGAGAGTGGGTAAACTGTACGCAGAAGCGCGAGGCCTCGCCGCGCGGTTCCGGTCATTTATGAGCACCCGCCGAGGCAGGGACGCGCCTTCCAGGAGGGGCGGCCCGGCCCGAAGACCACCGACGCGAGCCAGCGGAAGCCAAGCCAGCCGCCGCCCCCAACGGCGCGCCTTGGCTGCTTCGTCCGGGCGCCTGAACGAGTGCCTGCGGAGCTGGTGGCGCGGATTCGACAAGCGCTGGCTGGCGTTCATCCCTGCCCTCCTCATCGCCGGCATTGCCCTGATGTATGCCAAGACGGCCGTCACGCTCCCTTCGCCGGCGCGGGTGATGGCTGGGGCCCAGGGCATCGACATCCTCGACAGGAACGGCAACCTCATCTACTCCTTCGGCGACCAACCCGGTTCGGGAAAAGTCGTGCCCCTGAGCGATGTCTCGCCCTATCTCATTGACGCGACCGTAGCGACCGAGGACGCCGAGTTCTGGGATAACCCAGGCGTGAATTTCAAGGGTCTGCTGCGCGCGGCCTACGAAAACTTGGCCTTCTGGGAAAAGGGCGGCCTTTTCAAGGGGTCCGGCGGCAGTTCGATCACCCAACAGCTGGCGAAGAACCTCTATATCGATCCCGAAGACCGCGCCGACCGCAGTCCTCTGCGCAAGCTGAACGAGACGATCATCGCCTTCGAACTGACGCGGCGCTACTCGAAGGAACAGATCCTGGAGTGGTACCTGGCGAACCTGTATTACGGCAACGGCGCCTACGGCATCGACTCTGCGTCGCATCGCTATTTCAGCAAGCCGCCGTCCCAGCTGACGCTGGCCGAGGCCGCGCTGCTGGCCGGCATTCCGCGTTCGCCCCTCTTCTATGACCCGCTGTCGAACTTCGAGGCGGCGCGAGAGCGGCAACTTCAGGTGCTGGGTCTCATGGTGCGTCATGGATTCATCTCCAGAGAGGAGATGGAAGCGGCCGCCGCCGAAAAGCTGGCAATCAACGAAGGCCGGCTTCCGGGAGGTGAAGCGGCGGACGATGCCCTAGCCCCGCACTTCGCGTTCTACGTGCGCGACCTCCTGCCGGTGCTCCTCGGCCGGGACAAGGTCGAGGGCCACCTGACGGTGACGACGACGCTCGATTCCAGGCTGCAGACCAAGGCAAACGACATCGTCAAGACGCAGCTCGACCGTCTCGAGGCGCAGACCGGCGTGACGAACGGCGCCCTGGTTGCGATCGATCCCAAGACGGGGGAAATCCTGGCCATGGTCGGCAGCCACGATTTCTTCCGCGACGATATCAGCGGCCAGGTGAACAACGCCCTCGCGGTCAACCAATCCGGGTCGGCAATCAAGCCGGTAACCTACCTCGCGGCGTTCCTGAAGGGTTGGGACCCGAATACGCGGGTAGTGGACGAGCGCATCACGTTGGGGGATGACCGCCGGCCGCTGGGCAACGCCGACGGGCGCTATCGCGGCGAGGTAACGGTTCGGGTGGCGCTGGGCAGCTCGCTGAACGTACCGGCCGTCAAGGCCTTGCAATACGCCGGGCTCGAAAACGTGATGGCCCTGGCGCGCCGCATGGGCATCACCACGCTGCGGGATATAAGCCAGTACGGTCCTGCCTTCACCCTGGGGGCGGACGTGACGCTTCTGGACCTGACGTACGTATATGCCGTATTGGCGAACGGCGGCCAGCAAGCCGGCATTCCCAGCGTGCTCGACCTGCCACCGGGGTCCCGCCCGCTGGACCCAGTAGCGGTCCTCAAGGTGGAAAACGGCGACGGCGACGTCATCTGGCAGGCGAAGGAGCGCACGGAGCGCATCGTCCCGGAGGACAAGGTCTACCAGATCACGGACATCCTGGCTGACGATTCGGCGCGAGTGTCCATGTTCGGCGCCAACAGCCCGCTCAACCTGCCGGGCAGGCCGGCCGCCGTCAAGAGCGGATCCTCCGACGAGACCCGCGACGCCTGGACCTTGGGCTACACGCCGCAGCTCGTGGCCGGGGTCTGGGTGGGCAACGCAAACAACGCGCCGATACCAAACGGGACGTCCACTTACACGGCGGCCCCGATCTGGCGAGCCTTCATGCTCGCTGCCCTGGAGGGCCAGCCCGTGGTTCAGTTCCCGCGCCCGCGTGAATCCGAAGAGGCGGCCAAGCGGGCGGAGGAGCAGCGCAGGCAGCAGGAAGAGGAGCTGAAGCGACAGCAGGAAGAACAGAAGAAGCGGGAGGAAGAGGAACGAAAGCGCCGCGAGGAGGAGCGCCGAGACCTAACGCCGACGCCGACGGCCCGCCCGGTCTTCCCAACGCCTACGCCCACTCGCACAGTCGCGCCCTCACCGACGCAGCCTCCCATCGTCCTACCGACGAGCACGCCGCGTCCGCAGACGCCGGTGCCGGTAACGCCCACGGCCACGCCAGGCGGGGGAAACTGAGGCAAGACAAGAGGCGAAGGGCAAAGCACGAAGGGCGAAGGGCGCCCAGCCGGATGGGCGGCCTGCGAGAGACTGCCCGATTCAGCCGCGCTCGGCGATTGGCCAGGCGGCGCGCACGTCGAGGTCGAGGGAGGCCCGGCCGGAGTCGGCCGTGAAGTGGCCGGCGGCGGCGATCATGGCGCCGTTGTCCGTGCAGAGGACCGGCGGCGGCGCAAGGACCGGCACAGGCGAGCGTTGCCGCAGCGTGGCGCGAAGCGGCCCGTTGGCGGCGACGCCGCCCGTGAGCATGATGCAGCGGGCGCCGGCGAGTTCCGCCGCCCGTACGGCCTTTGCCGTAAGCACGTCCACCACCGCGGCCTGAAAACCGGCGGCGATGTCGGCGGTGGAAGCCTTGCCTTCAGAAGCGACACGCATGACAGCCGTCTTGAGACCGCTGAAGCTGAAATCGCTGCTTTCTCCCAGCCAGGCGCGCGGCAAGCGCGGCGGCTTCGGCCCTGCCTCTCGGGCGGTCCTCTCGATCGCCGGGCCGCCGGGGAAGCCGAGTCCCAGCACGCGCGCGGCCTTGTCGAACGCCTCGCCGGCGGCGTCATCGCGCGTGCGGCCCAGAAGTCGGTAACGGCCATGATCCTCGGCCAGGACGAGCTCGCTGTGGCCGCCGGAGACTATGAGGACAACGGCGGGAAGCTCCGGTTCCGGCGGCGGCTGGGACGGGTCTTGCTGCAACCAAGTGGCGTAGAGGTGCCCCTCGAGGTGGTTCACGCCGATGAGCGGCTTTTCCCAGATGTAGGCGAGGGCCTTCGCCGTGTTGAGCCCGATCAGCAACGACCCGGCAAGTCCCGGCCCGGCCGTGACCGCGATCGCGTCCAGGTCCCTCGGGCGGCAGCGGGCTTCCTGCAGAGCGGCCTGGACAACCGGAAGCATTGCCTCCAGATGGTGGCGGGACGCAACCTCCGGCACGACGCCGCCGTAGCGAGCATGGACGGCTGCCTGGGAGGCAACCACGTTCGACAGCAGCCGCCAGCCGTCGGCCACGACGCCAGCCGCGGTCTCATCACATGAAGTCTCGATGCCAAGGACTAGCACGCTTCGATTGTGGAACAGAAGCCGCCAAGGCGCGAGCGTCCGATTGACGAAATTCCCGCAACAATGGCGCGGAAAACACGTCTATCTCACGAGCGGCGCCGTGAGAAGCGCGTCGCCGACGACGACGTAGAGCTGAGAAGTGGCGGCGTCGATGGCGATGGCGCGAAGGTCCGTGAACTCATTGCTGACGAATTGGCGGCGGAAGGCGCCGTCCTTGTCGGCGACGACGATCCGCTTGCGGCCTGAGTCCAGAATGTAGACCTCGCCGGCCTCGGGCACGATCGTGATGTCGAGCGCAGCCTGGATGGGGAAGTCGATGCCGCCCAGGGCGAAAGGCTGGCGGGCTCCGTTGCGGAAGCGGCGCACTTCGCCGCCGCGAAGAACGACGTAAACGTCGCCTTCGACGGCGAGGGCCACGGTCTCCTTGAGGCTCTCCTGGGGGGCGAGAAGGACCACCGGCTCGCTGTCGAAGCCGGACGCGGCCGGCAGGTAGCGGTGCACCTGGCTGGCAGCCGGGTCCAGGACGTAAAGGTTGCCGTCATAGGCGGCAATCCCGGCCACGGAGCGCCAAGTGTTGGTGCGTCTGAGAGCCAGCGGCTGCGGCGCGGAGCCCGGCCGCACTTCGAAGAGCTTGCGTTCGGCGTCCAGCACCAGCAGGCGGCCGGTCTGGTCAGGCCCCTCCCAGGTGAAGTAGGCTGGGGCTTTTGCCGGAGTGCCTGCGTAGGTCTGACCTTCTTCGAAAACGACGGTGGGGGGGCCGGGCGCCGTCACGGAGACGGCCAGGATGCGGCGTCCCTTCGTGTCCAGCAGATAGGCCGTGCCAGCATGCACGGTGAGGGCGCTGACCGAGAGCTCGCCCGTGACCTGGCGGCTGAGCGTGGTCACCGTGGTCAGGGGGCTGAGGTCGAAGACCGCGTCCATGGACTTGAGCGCTGCCGTAGCCTGCTCGTGCAGTTGCGACGCTGTTGCATTCCCCTCGTCGATACGGAGGGCCTCGGTCGAGAGGCGGCGTGTCTCCTCCAGCATGTCCCGCCTGCGGGCGGGGTCCTGCTCGTCCTGGGCGGCGGCGAACTGCATCTGGGCGCCTTCGATGAGGCCGGCAAGACGCTCGCTGCGGCTCTCTCGCACTAGGTCCGGGACGAAAGCGACGATCAAGAGGACGAGGGCGACTGCGCCGCCGAATTGGAGAATGCGGCGGTCGGTGAAGCGAAAGCGCAGACGTCGGGGCGGACCGATGGTGCGAGCGTACTCGGTTCGGGTGACGGGCTGATCGCTGCGAAGCCTGACGACGGTGCGGGAGATGTCGATCGGCGGCGGAGATACCGGCGGCACCGGCGCTGGCGGCGAGCCGCCGTTTTCCGACTGGGGAAAGAGCACGGCCGCGGTCGCCGTCTCGGCGGCGATGCGCGCTTCGGAGGCGCTCGGAGCTGTATTCGGGTCCTGAGCCGGCCGGGCCGAGCCGCGGCGGGTCAGATAGTCCGGCGCCGTCAACTCCTCCTCGACGCGGCCGGGAGGCTCGGGGTCCGGTTCCTCCTCCAGGCAGGCGATGGCGAAGAGGGCGAAGTTCGGCAGGTCGCGCGTCAACAGGTAGAGCTCAGGCAGAGCTTCCTCGGCCGGGCGTTCGAGGAGGCCGCGCAGGGTCTCGGCGTCGGCGATGCTTTCGAGAACGGAAGAAGCGGCGAGGACGATGTCGCCTGGCATGAGCTCGAAGCGGCGGACCGCCGGCGCGAGGTCGCCTTCGCCGAGGGCAGGCGCGGATTCGGGCGGGGGGTCCAGGCGCCGGAATTCCCCCCTGGAGCGCGCAAATAGAACGGGCGGGCCTGACTGGATCGCGTAAACGACGTTCCCGGTCACGGCTGCGGCGACGATGCCGACGCTCACCTGATCGCGCGGGAGGCTGCGGCGGTTCCAGTCGAGAAGAGTCTGGTGGGTGCCGATGATGGCGCGCTGCAGGCCGCCTGTGACGGAGAGGCGGTCCTGGGAAAAGAGCCTGCCGATGGCGTCGATGGCCTGAGCGCCGAGGTCTTCGCCCTTGGCCCCGGAAGGCTCCGCGAGGACGTGGAGGTCAACGTCCGGCTCGTCGAGACGGCGGCGCTCGAAGCTGCGGAGGCGGCCGCCTTCCTCGGTAACGCGCCCGTGGTCAACGACGAACCGGGCCACCCAGGTTTTGAGCGTCATGTTTTCTTGGTGTTACTCCCGGAGAAGAGGATCGTGGGATGGGAGACAAGACGGCCCGGTGGCGCCGTCCTGGGTGCGGCGGCCGGATTATACCAGCACATGGGCCGCAATCGATCATAGGCGGAAGTTACAGTTCGCCGGGCACGTCAGACGGCGCCGAAGAGCGAAGGACGCCGATCGGCTAAGCTCCTGGAGGTATGCGCGAACCGCGCCCCGCCAGTCCCGTGCGACTTGCCATCGAATGGCCGATTGCGATGGCGCTCACGCTCCTGGGCCTTGCCGTGCTGCTCAACGGCACGCTGGCCAGCGCCTGGAGCGCCAACCACGTCGATTTCTCGATCAACCTGACGGCGGCGCACGCGCTGCGAGACGGCGCGGACCCCTACGGCGAAGGGGCGCTCTTCGATCGGGCGGAATCGTTAGGAAGCCCAACGGCGTTCGTCTATCGGTCGCTGTTCACGTCTTACATCCAGCCGCCGACCTCGGCGCTGGCGCTGCTGCCCCTAACGGCGCTGTCATGGAGGGACGCGAGCCGCGCTTACCTGGTACTGAACCACGTCTTTCTCCTGGCCGCGGTGGCGATCACGCTCGTGACCATCCGGCCGCGCCTGCCGCTGCGCTGGACGGCGGCGGTGGCGGCGTTGATCGTGGCGGCTTTCGCGCAGTTGAACGCCTCGTTCGCCCTGGGACAGGTGGACGCGACGGTGCTGCTTCTGCTCTCGGCGGGTTACTGGGGCTACTCGCGCGACAAGCCCGCGGT
>DATMBD010000224.1:0-7171 GCA_035559355.1 Dehalococcoidia bacterium | reverse complement strand
GGCGCTCGGCCTCTCGTGCTCCGTGAAGCAAGCGACGACAGCCGCGCCAAGCCATTCGGGAGTCAGCTCAGGCTGTACGTCTTCGTAACCGCCCATGTCCTGGATGAGGCTGGACCCCCAGTCGCCAGGCCGGTGAGGGCGTTCGACTCACGGGGCGTTCGACACTCCGCCGCTAGCTGACCTCCAACGCCGCTGCGATCGGCGTTTGCTCCAGGGGCTTCATCTCCCAGGCGACGGGCAGGCCGCCATCGGAATCGCGCAGGCGCTCAGTGGCGCTCACCCAGTCCGCGTCCTTGGGCAGGATCACGGTTGCGTGGCGCACGCGGTCCAGCTGGACGTTATCGACGTTGGGCGGCAGCACTCCCTGGTCGCGCATCGCCTTGACGGCGCGCAGCAGCTGGCGCCTCACGGCGATCACCATCACGTCCAGCGAACCCAGGTGCTCCTTGGAGCGATCGTAAATCGCCTCGCCGGCCTCGTTGGTCATAAGTTCCGTCATTGCCCGGTCCTGGAGATTGCCGATGGCCGGGACGCCGCAGACGCGCAGCGTCCGCTCCGCCTCGTAGTCGCGCTGGTAATCGTTGTGCTTGTTGGCCTTCGTGTAGAAGTACGAGCGCGGGTCGCTTGTGCGCTCGACGAAGCCCACGGCGGCCTCGAGGGGAGTGGGCGTCGGGTTGTTGGGGTCGTAGATCGGCCGCGTGAGGCTGCCGCGCTGGGTGATAAGCATGGCCCACTCGTCGTCCAGGGGCACGAATGAGCGCAGGGTGACACCGTCGTTGCCGGTGATCATCGTGTGGAAGGGGAGGATGAACTGATTAATCCGGTGCCACTCGTAGCGCGGGTCTTCGTCCCAGGTGCGCTTGGCGGTGTAGAAGCAGCCGTAATCGGTGAGGCGGACGTCCAGGCGTGGCATCTTGTCGCCCCAGAGCATGTTGAAGAGGCCCGGCTTCGAGGGTTCCGTAGGGACCTCGCCGTAGAGTCGCCAGCGGAACGCATCGAGGCGAGAGTGAAGGTAGTCGAGGTGATTGGAGTCGGTGTCGCCCTCCAGGTTCTGCAGCCAGTTGGACTCCTCCATCATGATCGAGGGCGGCGCGACGTACTCCGGCGGCAGGGTGTTGATTTCGAAGGCCGGGAAGGGCGGCGGGACTTCGCGCGGCCCCATGTAGACCCAGACCATGTGGTTGACGTCGCGGCAGGGGTAGGCCCGGACGCGGACCTTGCTCTTGAAGTTGCTCTCGGCCGGCTCGGATGGCATGTCGACGCAGGCGCCGGTGACGTCGAACTTCCAGCCATGGTAGACGCAGCGCAGGCCGGCTTCCTCGTTGCGGCCGAAGAAGAGGCTGGCGCCGCGGTGGGGGCAGGCCTCGACGAAGCAGCCCATCTGGCCGTTGCTGTCCCGGAACATGACCAGGTTTTCACCCAAAAGCTTCATCCGCTTCGGGGGCGAGTCAGGTTGCGGAAATTCCGCGGACGGCAGGGCCGGGATCCAGTACTGGCGCATGAATTCGCCCATGGGCGTGCCCGGCCCAACACGGCAGAGGAGATCGTTATCCGTCTTGCTCAGCATCGTGCGTTCCTCCCTTGGCTAGGCTTCCGGCAGCCGCCGGCTCCTGCATGGCCTTGCGCTTGGCGAGCGGCCGCTCAACCTTGCGAGATTGCCGGATTGCCCGCTTGTCCGATTACCCGATTGACGTCCGCGCGGCGCCTGCATCGCGAGTCGAAAATTCTCCCTCTCGCCCCAAGCGCTAGGTGGCGATGGCGATCTTCTGAAGCTCCGCCGGCAGGGCGCTGCCGAAGGCCTGCGCTTTCGCTTGGGCGATGGCTTCCTCCTCCGTGTCGGCGATGGCGCTGGCCCGCCGGTAACGATATGCCTCCGGGTGCCACGGCTCCGAGGGCTCGATGCCTTCGGCCATGTTCTTCGCGAGCCTCAGCAGCCGCCGGCGCACGTGGATGATCTGGTAGTCGCTACTGGTCAGGTGCTCCTGGGTGCGGTCGGCGATGGGGCCCCATTGGTTCTCCATCATCGCAATGTCCTGAAGCGGGAAGGTGCGGATGCCGCTGTAGGTGAAGTTTTTCTGCACCACGCGGTCGATGTTGTAGTCGTTGTGCTTGTTGTCCTTCGGGATGAAGGTCCCGGGGATTAGCTCCGGGTAATAGTAGCCGCCGGTCTTGTACTCCTCGAGCTCGTTGGGCGGTATGGGTTGGTAGCTCCAGCGCAGCCGGAAGAACATCAGATGTTCGTTATCGATGGGCACGCGCATGTTGCTGTAGTAGGTGTTCGGCCCGCCGATCCCCGCCGTACAGAAGATCGGCAGCATGATCGTGATCCCCACTTGGGCGCTCCAGCGCCCATCCGGGAGCTGGTTCGTCGTGACCGAGATGACGCCTGAGTCGCTGTCCTCCAGCTTGGCTGGGATTGGCCGGGTCACGCGCCGGGTGCCCACGAACTTCGGGAACGGATCTTGGTTGGGGTCGGTGAGGGTGTTGAACGGCCGGTTTTGGTTCAGCGCCGTGGGGTTCAGCGGGTTGGGGATCTGGCTGTCGCCGAGCGTGCTGTGCAGGAACCGCGCGTGGCTGGGATCGTAGTCGCCTTCCATGGCCTGCAGGTAGTTGCACTCCAAATGGAACTTGGCCACGTAGCGGTTTTCGGGCGGCAGCTTCGTCCATTCGAACTCCGGGAAGGGAGGTTTCCGTTCCGCGGGACCCATGTAGGCCCAAATCAGGTCGCCCGCCTCCACGCACGGGTAGGCCTTGATCTTGACCTTCTCCTTGTACGTGTCGCCTTCGACGGCGTTCGGGAGATCGACGCACCTCCCCGAGACGTCGAACTTCCAGCCGTGGTAGATGCAGCGCAGGCCGGACTCCTCGTTGCGGCCGAAGAACATCGGCGCCCCCCGGTGAGGGCAGTACGCGTCCACGAGCCCTACGCGTCCCTCGGTGTCCCGAAAAGCGATCAGGTCCTCGCCCAGGACGCGCACCCGTACCGGGATGCAGTCTGGACCTGGCAGCTCCGAAGCGAGGGCCACCGGAAGCCAGAAGCGCCGGAAGGCCTCGCCCATGGGCGTGCCCTTGTTCGTGTTCGTCACCAGTTCATTGTCTTCGCGGCTGAGCATATGATTCCTTGCCTCCTCGTGTTTCTGCGGTTTCAACCCCCGCCGGGGTCTGCTCCCTGCTCAAAGCATTGCCAATCCCCGAATCCTCGTTACCCCTGGAACGGCGGCAATGTAGTGTCCACCCAGAGACGGTACGCGTTCCAGGTGGGCCCAGCCCCCTGGCGCGTCTGCCACACGCGATTGTTGCGCAGCGCCGGCCAGATAAGCGTGTAGCCGGTAGCGCCGCCAGGTAGGCTGAGGCCCCACATGGCTTTCGCTAGGTAGCGCTGGATGTCGTGGACGAGCCTGCGCTGGGCGTTGGCATCCGGCTCCAGGCGGGCTTTTTCGATCATGGCCGTCAATTCCGGGTCGCCGGCCTTCGGCGTCGAAGTAGTGCTGAAGCCGCGGAAGGTCGTGCCGCCCTTGGGCCAGAATTCGGCGGCGAGCGACGATACCGGATGCAGGAACTGGGGCATCGTCCCGGTGACCGATCCGTAGAGCCAGCCCTCGTACTGGCCCTGCGCGTCTCGCCACTTGGGGATGTACTCGTTGGCGTAGTTCGGGTTGTGGACCTTGATTTCGAACAGTTCGCGGAGCATGCCGTCCATCGGCTCGGCGAAGCGACCTAGCGCCAAGCCCTCGACTGGGTAGGTGGACTGGACGGAGAACCCGTTGGGATAGCCGGCGGCAGCGAGCAGCTTCTTTGCCTCGCCAAGGTTGAACTGAAAGTATTTCGCGTTGGGGCCGAAGTCCTTTCCCTTCGGGTCCAGCCAGTCCTCGCCGAGGGCGGCCTGCAGATGCGAGTTCCAGCGACTCTCTACGGGCAACCCCTCGCGTTCGTAGCCGGAGACATTCTGAATAGCGTCGATCCAGGTGTCGCGGTCGATTGCCATGGAGACCGCCTGGCGGACTCGCTCGTCCCGGAACTGCTCTTGCAGCCAGCCGAAGGAAAGGATCCACGGCTGACCGCTGTAGTCGGTCTGATACAGGAGGAGCTTCGGCTGGTCGCGCTTGACCGCCATGACGTCCTCTGCCTGGGGCTCGTTGGCCAGCATGCGCAGGATGTTGCCTGCCTGGAACTGCGCGCGGCGGGCGGCGTATTCGGGAACGATCGGCATCTCGATCTGGTCGACCAGCGCCCAGTCCTTGTCGTAGTACTCCGGGTTGCGCTTCAGGGTCAGGCCTACGGCAGGCGTGTACTCCGCCAGCTCGAAGGGCCCATGGCCGACGATGTTCCGGCGCATGTCGAGGCCGGCATCGGCCTCCTTGGGCACCATGACGATGTTGCCGCTGAAGCTGCCGTAGTTGGCGAAATACTGCAGCGCGTAAGCCAGCGGCTCCTTGAGCTTGACGGTGATCGTGCGGGAATCGGTGGCGCCGACGGTGAGGATGGGTGCGTCCGGGTTGACCGTGTTATAGCTCAGGGCCCGGAAAGGGCTCAGCCGCGTGTAGCGCTCCCAACTAAAGATCACGTCCTGGACGTCGACGCTGCGCCCGTTCACGGGCGGCCTGTTGTGCCATTTCACGCCCTGGCGAAGCTTGAGCGTGATCGTCAAGCGGTCGGGCGAAACCTCCCAGGACTCGGCGAGGTCCCCGACCAGCTCGCCGGATGACGGCTCCAGGTAGCCGGGCTTCTCCGTCACGAGCGTCCCGTAGGTGTGACGCACGACGCTGTTGAGGGGAGCCACAGGCATCGCCGGGTCCAGCGTCGGCGGGTCAAAGTTGTGGACGTCCTTCAGGCTGCCGCCACGCTTCGCCTCTTTGAACGTGTCCTTGGGTTCGGTGACGAGATCGCTCTTGGCGGAGCCTCTGCCGCCATCGCCTTCTCCGCCGCCGCACGCCGCCAGAAGCGCCGCGCCAGCCACCGACCCTCCGGCAAGCGCCAGCCCCCGCCGGCGACTGAGCCGTGAGGCAAGCACTACCGACCAGTAGCTTCGAGCCATCGCGATCCTCCCGGAACTACGCTAGGGTCTATCGTTGTTCCACTCCCCGGAGTACGCTGAACATGCATTCAGGCTGGCCGAGTCTACTTCGGCCGTGCCGGCTTGTCAATCCATTAAGGAACTTAATCGAGTCATAGAGACATATCTGTTAGGCTGGGGCGAGTGGTGACTGAAGAGAAGAGCCGCAGGGACGCCATTCTGGCCGCGACCGTCGAAGAGGTGGTGAAGCGCGGCATCGATGGCGCTTCCATCCAAAGGATCGCAGCGGCGGCCGGCGTCAGCGCCGGACTGGTGATGTACCACTTCGGCAGCAAAGAGGAGCTGATCAACGCGGCCTGGGTGGCATCCGTGAAGCACTTCTACAGTCGCAACGTGGAGACGGGAGGCGGTCAAGCCGGGCTACGGCATATGGAGAACGGCTTCCGGGTGCAGTTCGTGGATCGGGACGAGGACACGCCGCCGTGGAACTTGTGGCTCGAGCTCTGGGCAAAGGCAGCGCGCTCGCCCAAGCTGAGGGCCATGCACCTGGAGCGCATCGCCGAGATTCGGCGTTCCTACACCCAGAGGCTCCGTGCCGCCCTCGAGTCCGGCGAGATGCGCCAGGACCTCGACCCGGAGCTTGTCGGCGATTTGCTACACACGCTGATCTACGGCTTGGCGGTAAAGGTAACCTTGGACAGCGAGCTGATCTCTCCCGAGCGCGCGTTGCAGATCGGAAAGCTGGCCGTGAGCCTCCTGAGGAGCGGGCAGCCGGCGGATGATCCCGGGGCGGCGCCTGCCTAGCGCGACGCCAGAGGCGCTCCCGAGGCTTCGGGCTTTGGCTTCGAACCGGAGGGCATGGTCTGGACTAGCCTCCGTGCCACGCGAAGCCCCCGCTTGGGCGGGGCTTCTTCCCCGCGTTGACGCCCGCTTTTCCGGGCGCCTAGACTGCGGCGACTGCTACTCGCCGGAGGTCACCACCATGGCCTTGACTTTTCGGAAGCTGCACCCGCTCTTCGTCGCCGAAGTTGGGCCCATCGACCTCCGCGCCGTTCACGACGAGGCGACGCTCGAAGCGATCCGCGCCGCGATGGACGAATACGGCGTTCTCGTCTTTCACGACCAGCCATTCACGGACGAAGACCAGCTGGCCTTTGCGCAGCGCTTCGACGGTGAGTTGCACGCGAAGACCGGGATAAGCGTCCTCCAGAAGAGTCGCCTCGGCAACGAAGCCCTCACCGACATCTCCAACCTCGATGAGAACGGCGAGATCATGAAGTCGGACGACAGGCGGCGGATGTACAGCCTGGGCAACCGCCTCTGGCACACGGATGCTTCCTTTCAGGATCCGCCGGGCCGCTACTCGATGCTGCACGCCCGCGTCGTGCCGCCGGTGCCCGCCGACACCGAATTCTCCGACATGCGCGCCGCCTACGACGCCCTGCCGCAGGACATGAAGGACCGCATCGAAGGCCTCAAGGTGCACCACTCCATCGCCTACTCGCGCCAAACGCTGGGCTTCGAGTTCACGTCGGCAGAGTTGGAGCGCCTGCAAGGAGCGGTGCATCCGTTGGTGCGGCTCATCCCGGAAACGGGCCGCAAATCGTTGTATCTCGCTTCGCACGCGTCTCGCATAGTCGACTGGCCCCTCCCAGAAGGCCGGTTGCTGCTCCGCGATCTCATGGAGCACGCGACCCAGCCCCAGTTCCGCTACCGTCATGCCTGGAGGGTGGGCGACCTCGTGATTTGGGACAACCGGACGACGATGCACCGCGGCCTGGCGTACGACGACACGAAGTACAAGCGGGAGCTGCGCCGCGTGACGACCTTGGACCTGCCCCGGCCGCGGCCGGCGCAGGAGCAGGCCATTGCCGTGCCCTTGCCCGCCTAGCTTCAGGGCATCAAAGCTCAGCCGGGGCCGGTTTCTCAGGCCGGGGCAGCCTGAGCCGCAAAGGCCGGCATCACTTCCTCCGCGAAGAGCCTGATCGAGCGCAGGACCTGGTCCGTGGTCAGGTCGCCGAAAGCGAAGGTGCCCACGAAGTAGTTGGCGCCGCTGGCTTCCAGGAATGCCTGGACTTGGCGGCGGACGGTCTCGGGCGAGCCGGCGAAAACTCCTCCCCAGCTCAGCGCGGTATCGAAGTCGCCGCGGCGCGACTC
>DATMBD010000223.1:0-2162 GCA_035559355.1 Dehalococcoidia bacterium | reverse complement strand
AGCAAATCCACGGCTTGAACCGAAGTTCCCGACGGCCTCCGCGGCGCCTGCGACGCTGGGGAGGTTCGTGGCATACACTTGTGCGCGGTGGCGCATGCCGCCGGCGCGAATGCCATGGAGTCCTGACAAAGGCTGCTGCATGACGAACCCGACGTCGGCGCCAGGAGCGCATCCGGCAGAACGCAAACGGCCGGCCCTCTTCCAGCCCTTGACGATCAAAGGCGTGACGCTCCGCAACCGGCTGGTCAACGGGCCCACCAGCCTCTTCACCTGCGACGGCCTCGACGGCCGGCCGACCGCATTCCACTTGATGCACATCGGCAGCCACGCGGTCGGCGGCGCCGGCCTCATCTTTACGGAAGCGGCGGCTGTTTCGCCGGAAGGGCGGACCTGCCTGGAGGACCTCGGCTGCTGGTCGGACGACCAGGCGGAGGCCTTCGAGCCGATCGTGCGGTTCGCGCAGAGCCGCGGCGCGAAGGTGGGCCTGCAGCTGTTCCACGGCGGCCGCCGTTGCAGCACCAACCGCCAGACGAACGGCCCTCTGGACGTATCGGAAGGCGGCTGGGTCCCCATCGCTCCGAGCGCGCTCAAAGCCAGCCCGCGCTACCCCGAACCGCGAGAGATGACGCTGGACGACATAAGACGGCTTGTCCTAGCCTACGGCGATGCCGCCGAACGCGCGGACCGTGTCGGTTTCGACGCATTGGAGCTGCACGCCTGCCATGGCTACCTGCTCCATCAGTTCCATTCGCCGCGCTCCAACCTGCGCAGCGATGAGTACGGCGGGTCATGGGAAAATCGCGTCCGGTTCACGCTGGAGGTGGCCGCGTCCATCAGGCGGCGGTGGCCGGACGCGAAGCCCTTCTTTGTCCGTCTCTCCGCTACCGAGTGGGTGGAGGACGGCTGGCAGCTGGAGGAGATGATCCGCCTGGCGCGGCGCCTCGTGGACCTGGGCGTGGACGTGATCGATGTCACGACCGGGGCCGGCGACCAGTTCGAGCTCGAGAACGCGACCCGGCCCGGCTACATCCTGCCCTTCGCCGAGCAGGTGAAGCGGGAAATCGACGCGCTGGTCTGCACCGTCGGCCTGATCACGACGCCGGAGCTGGCCAACGAGGTGATCGAGAGCGGGCGCGCCGACCTCGTATCGGTGTCGCGGGCGTTCATGCGCGACCCCTTCTTCGGCATCCGCGCGGCGGAGGCGCTCGGCTGTCCGGAGGCGGCGCCGTGGCCGCGCGAATACGCGAGCGGGATTAGAGGCCTGGCGCAGCTGGGCTTGTGAGCGAATTTTGCGGCGGCGCCTGCGTCAGCGGCCGGCCAGGGCCGGGCTGTGCGCCTTGAGGAAACGCCGCACCTGTTCGACGGCGGCGGGAATCCTTTCCTTCGGCTCCTTCCAGGGGTACATGGAGACCTCGGCGTTCGGCGCCAGCTTGAAGATGTCCATCGAGACCTGGAAGGGATGGGCGGGCACGTCGTCCGGCATTACCAGCATCGGCGTCCGGCAGGAGCGGACGAAATCGCGCGAGACGCTGTAAACGAAGTCCGGGTTGGCGCGGTAGAGGTTGTGCAGGTAGGCCTCGATGACGTCCATGCTCACGTCGGGCCGCCGCTTTAGGAACTCGGGCGCCCAGCCGTCTCGGCCGGAGTTGTACATCACGTCCGGGTTTTCCGGCCTGTGCCCCACGGGCTGGACGATCACCCCCGCGGCGACGCGGTCGCCCGCGACCTCCATCATCTTCAAGACGAAGGGCCCGCCGATGCAAAAGCCGAGCATGAGGAACTCGCCGATGCCCAGGTGGTCCATGAGCCCCAGCTGGTCGGCGGCGAAGGCGCCCCAAGGGTCATCGACGGGCACCGGGCCGGTCGACTCTCCGGTGTTGGCGTTGCGCTGGTCCATGGTGATGCAGCGGAATTCGTCCTTGAATTCCTCCATGGCGTTGAAGGGGGAAGTCGCCCAGTTGGCGACGGAGGAGTTCAGGCCGCCGCCGGGGATGACCAAGAGAGGAAAGCCGGAACCGGCTTCCTCATAGCGGATCTTGACGTCTCCGTTCACGTAGTAAGGCATCGTGTCCTCCTCGCTTTCGCGGGGCTGTGCTCGCTTGGGCCGTACTTTACCGCATCGTCGCTCGGCCGCGGCGGGAGTTTGCGAATTTTGGCGGCGG
>DATMBD010000222.1:0-2684 GCA_035559355.1 Dehalococcoidia bacterium | reverse complement strand
TTCCTTCGCTCGATCGTCCGTGCGCACAAGCTGGCTAAACGCGCGCCGGACCTGAGGTTCACGGCGCCCTCAGATGACCCGATCGTTCGCGCCGACGTCGTCCGGCTTCAGCAAGTTATCGACAATCTCATCGACAACGCCGTCAAGTACGCCGGCCACGCCGGGCCGATCAGCGTAAGACTCACCAGCAAGAGCGGCGCTGCCTGGGTGAGCGTGGCCGACAAGGGGCCGGGCGTCCCCGGCGATGCGCTCGAGTCCATATTCCTGCCGTTCGTGCGTCTCAAGGCCACGCCGGGCGCAGGCGGCTCCGGCCTCGGCCTCGCCGTTTGCAAAGGCATCATCGAGGCCCACGGCGGCCGTATTTGGGCGGAGAACATCCGCCGCGGAGGCTTCCGCGTCAGCTTCACCCTGCCGCTCGCCGAATCGGCGCCCTCCTAGCTCTCTCTTCGCAAACACCCCTTCTTTTGCGGAAGCCCGCAGGGCTGAGACTGACCGGCTGCGGCGTCCTTCGCCACTCCGCGCCCGCAGCTGCCCCGCGATGCATGAGCAGGGCCGTGATGCGATCGCCCGAGGCCGCCGAACCCAACCGAAAACTGAGACAGAATTGAGACACAGCCCCCAGGAGTGATACAGCGGCGTGATCGCCCGAAGCTAGCGTGGGTCTTGGCGGGTGGGAGAGGCGGAATGAATGGGAATGCGCGAAAAATCGATTCTCCTGGTCGAGGACAACCTCGATATCCAGGCTTTCGTCAGGACAATTGCGCGGCTGGAGGGCGCCAACCTTCGCATAGCCGCCTCTGGGGAGGAGGCATTGGCACTGCTGGACGAGGCTGTCGAGTTTCACCTCATCCTGCTCGACCTCAATCTTCCTGACGTCTCGGGCTGGGACGTGCTCGCGAAGGCCGGCTCAAGTTCGCGCTGCGCAACTACGCCGGTGGTGATCTTCTCGGCCCACATAGACGCCGCCACCCGCGAGCGCGCCCAGGCTCTCGGCGCCAGCGGGTTTCTCCCCAAACCGATCGGTGCCAGGGAGTTCGTAGAAGCACTAAATTCGTATTTGAGGTAATGCTCGCTTCGCCCCGGTCGTTAAATCTATGGGTTCTTCATCACCCCAAGGAACGGCGCTGTCACAAGCAGTATGCGTAATCGACTTCTCGTTCTCACCGCCGACGACGACCCCGCCATCCGCCGCATAGTCTCCCGCGTCCTAGAGCTAAACGGCTTCGACGTCATCGCCTGCAGCAATGGCTCGGAGGCCCTGCGGGCTTTCGAAGAGCAGCAGCCTCAGCTCGTCATCCTGGACATCCGCATGCCGGAGGTCGACGGCCTGACGGTCTGCCGCGAGATTCGGGCCGAATCCGACGTGCCGGTGATCATGCTCACGGCCCTGGAGGACGAATCGGACGCCGCCGCGGCCCTCGAAGCAGGAGCCGATGATTACATCCGCAAGCCCTTCGGCACCAACGAGCTCCTCGCGCGCATCAAGGCCGTCCTGCGCCGGGCGCTCCCTGACGTCGTTGGCTCCAAAGAAATCCTGCGCGCCGGCGACATCAGCGTGGACATGCTCCAGCACGAGGTGCGCTACGGCGACGAAGAGATAAAGCTCTCGCGCACGGAATTCAGCCTCCTCGCCTACCTCTTGCGAAACCCGAATCGAGTCCTGACCCAGGACCAGATCCTGGAGCAGGTTTGGGGCCCCGACTACGTCGGCTCCCACCACGTGCTGCGCGTCTGCATGAGCCGCCTGCGGCAGCGGTTCCCTGACCCGAACGCCCTGCCCGTCGAAAGCCTGGCCGGCGTCGGCTACCGCCTCCGCACTCGCTAGACGACTACCCGGTGACGGTTTCCGGGACGGCGTCGAACTGCTCGCGCTTGTCTCGCAGGGCCTCCCACCAGTCGACGCTGCGGGGCAGGATGAATTCGCCGGAGCGCATGTGATACAGATGCGGCTGGTCGACGCCCGGCGGCAGAATGCCGTGGTCGCGGAAGTCCTTCGCCACTTTGATCAGCTTCCGGCGCGTGCGGATGATGAGCGCGTCCGTGCTGCCCAGGTGCTCGCGCGTGCGGTCGTAAATCGGGCCCATGCTTTCGGTGACCGCCATGTCCTGCTGCCGGATGCCCTGGATACCTGAGTAACTCTTCCAGGTGCGCTGCGCCTCGCGGTCGATCTTGTAATCGTTTGCCATGTTCTGGTCGATGTTCCAGCGGTCGTACCAGCCGGTGCCGTTCGGGAGCCAGGTCGTCGGTCCCATCGTGCCGCCTCCCGTGCCGATACCGCGGCCGCCTGCCTGCGCCGCTGGCCCGCCGACGGCGTCCGGGCCCAGCTGCGGCCGGACCAGGATCTCCCAGTGGAGCGTGTGCTCGTCATCCATCGGCACGTAGATGCCCAACCAACCGGCCGGGATGACGGCGTAGAAGGGGAACATCATGTGGGCCACGCGCCAGTAGTAGGTGTCGGGCTCGGCGGGGCGGTAGGCGCCGTACGAGACGCCGATCGGTGTGTCAATGACGCTGAAGCGGGGGGCGCGCTCCCGATACTGGTAGTAGTTGAAGGAGCCGGGCTCGTAGTCCTCGGCCTTGTTGGCGCCGCCGTGCAGAAACGCGGCGTGGACGGTGTCCATCTCGCCCTCCCAGCCCTGCATCCAGTTGCACGGCCGGTGGATGATCGTTATTCGGGCGATGTC
>DATMBD010000221.1:0-5375 GCA_035559355.1 Dehalococcoidia bacterium | reverse complement strand
CCGCCGCCAAGAGCATCACGACAGCCAGTAACGGAAGCCGCGCCCTGGCGCTCCTTCGAGGCCGCATAGGCCGATGCTAGCAAACGCGCGGTCTTCGTCTACAAAAGCGCCAAAGTCAAGAGTAGACTGGGCCCTGACCGGCGCACCGCCGCCGCGATCCCGCCTGGCAGGCCAAGCCTCCTAAGGAGGACGACGATGGTCATCGCTCTGTCTCACGGTGGTCCCACGATCTACAAGTCGCCCTCGCGCTCGGACGAAGTGCTCGTCGGCACTGCCAGGGGCGTGACGCGGCTTGCCCGCGGCCCTGACGGCTGGCGAGCTGTCGAGCACACGCTCATCGACAAGCACATCGGCACCATCCTCATCGAACCGGCCAGCGGCCGCATCTTCGCCGGCGGCTACAAGGACGGCTCCCTGCACGCCAGCGACGACGGCGGCCACACCTGGCGCCGCGCCGACAACGGCCTGACCGAGACCGACATCTACAGCCTCGAATCGGTCTCCATCGATGGGAGAACCCGCATCTTCTGCGGCACCGAACCGGCGCGCCTCTTCGTCAGCGACGACCTCGGCGAGACGTGGTCGGAGCGCCCGAAGCTACGCTCCGTGCCGACGGTCGACGCCTGGAGCTTCCCCGGCCCGCCGCACATCGCTCACGCCAAGCACATCACCTTCGACCCGCGCGACGCTCGGACGATGTACGTCAGCATCGAGGTCGGCGGGCTGCTGCGCAGCCGCGACGGCGGCGAGACCTGGGAGGACGTCCCCGGCATGTACGAGGACGTGCACCGCTTGGTGATCAACCCGCAGAACCCCAGGCTCATGTACGTCACCGGTGGCGCCGGCATGTGGATGAGCGAGGACGGCGGCGCGACGTGGCGCAACACCACCGGCCACGACCACGAGATCGGTGGTTACCCGGATCAGCTCGTCTATCACCCTGACGACCCGTCGCTGATGTTCGTCGCGGCCGCGAAAGACACGCCCGGCGCCTGGCGCGCGACGCACTTCGCCGGCGCCCGCATCGCCCGCAGCCGCGATGCCGGCCGCACCTGGGAGGTCCTCACCAACGGCCTTCCCGACCGCATGCAGGGCAACATCGAGGCGATGTGCCTGGAGGCAGCTGGAAGCGAATGCTCGCTCTTCGCCGCGACGACAGCCGGCGAGGTATGGGCAAGCGAGGACGCCGGCGACTCCTGGACGCTCGCGGTCGCGGGCCTGGCCCCGATTTCAAAAGGCGGCCACTACTTGCCACTGATGGCTGGGAGCACCGCCTGAGGGTGGCGCACTTCGGCTGGCTCGAGCGAAACCAGCCGCCTATGAGGCCGGCCGCGGCCCTCAGGACGCGCCTTCGCCGAGCGTGACGTTGTCTATGAGCCGCGTCCGGCCGATATGCACGGCCAGCGACACCAGCGCTTTGCCCTGGATGCGGTCGAGCTCCTGCAGCGTCTCCGGGTCCGCGACCGACACGTAGTCGAGCCGCGCCAGCGGCTCGTCCTCGATCAATTCCCGCATCCGGCTACGGAAGGCTGCCGCATCTCGCGTCCCGCGCGTCCACATTTCCCGCGCCAGCGTTAACGCCTGCCACAGGACCACCGCCGCCTTGCGTTCCTCAGGACTGAGGTAAGCGTTGCGGCTGCTCATCGCCAAGCCGTCGGGCTCTCTGACCGTTTCGACCGCGACGATCTCGACATCGAGGTCGAGGTCCCGGACGAGCTTGCGGACGACTACCAGTTGCTGGGCGTCCTTGCGTCCGAAGTACGCCCGCGCGGGCTGAACGATGTTCAGGAGCTTGAGGACCACGGTGGCCACGCCGCGGAAGTGTCCTGGGCGAGAAGCGCCCTCCAGGCGCTCCGTCACGGCCCGCACGTCCACCCACGTATCGAAGCCTTCCGGGTACATCTCCGCCGGAGAGGGGGTGAAGACGAAGTCGACGCCTTCCTGGCTGAGAAGCTGGAAGTCACGTTCCAGGTCCCGCGGGTAAGAAGCGTAGTCCTCGTTGGGTCCGAACTGAGTCGGATTCACGAAGATGCTGACGAAGACCGCGTCGTTGGCCTTTCTGGCCTCGCGTACGAGGCTGAGATGCCCCGCGTGCAGGGCGCCCATCGTCGGCACGAAGCCGACTTCTCCGGTAAGCGACCGTCGGGCTGCGCGAACTTCAGGGATGGTTGCCAGGACTTCCAAGCCTTCCCCCGTCTAAGGCGGTGCGGTCGAGGACGTCTTGAGATGGAGCGAGCGCGCGGGCGCCTGTCAGCGCGCTCGAGTCAGCTCCTCCAGGACCTCGCGCGGCATCTGGAAGCTCTCCCTCGTCGTGGGGAAGGTGCCGGCGCGGACCTCGGCCGCGTAGGCCTCGATCGCCTTGCGCATCTCCTCGCCCACGTTCGCGTACTGCTTGACGTGGCGCGGCATGTGCTTCGGCAGGAAAGTCGTCGAGTACGACAGGAGGTCATGCCAGACCTGCACTTGGCCGTCGCAGCCGGCGCCCGCGCCGATGCCGATGGTCGGGATGCGTAGGCGTTTGCTGATCAGTTCTGCCAGCGGCGCCGGGATCGTCTCCAGGACGATGGCGAAGGCTCCCGCTTGCTGTAGCGCCACGGCGTCCTCCAGCAGCCTTTCGGCCGCCGCCTGCGTCCTCCCCTGGACCTTGTAACCGCCGAGCTGATGGATGGATTGAGGCGTCAGGCCGATATGGCCGACGACCGGGATGCCGACCTGGACCAATCGCCGTACGGTCTCGGCCATGTGGACGCCGCCCTCGAGTTTGACCGCCTGGCAGCCGCCTTCCTGAATCAGCCTGCCGGCGTTACGCATCGCGTCTTCTACCGAGGCCTGGTAGGTCATGAAAGGCAGGTCGCTGACCACCATGACTCGCTCGGTCCCCCGCACCACTGCCTTCGTGTGGTGGAGCATGTCGTCCAGGGTCACGGGGATGGTGCTGTCGTAGCCGAGGACCACCATGCCCAGGCTATCGCCTACCAGCACCATGTCCACGCCCGCTTCTTCGGCAATGCGGGCCGAGGGAAAGTCGTAGGCGGTCAGCATGACGATCTTCTCGCCACGCTCCTTCTTCTCGAGCACTTCCGGAACGCCGATCCGCGTCATATTAGCCCCACCCCCACGGGGATTTCGTGGCCGATCCGCTTGATGTGATTGTCTTCGTCGACGTAGACGAGGGTAGGCGTGTGCGACCGCGCCTCCGCTTCCGTCATTTGTTCGTAGGCGAGGATGATGACGACATCGCCGGGCTGGACGAGGCGGGCGGCGGCGCCGTTGACGCAGACCACGCCGCTGCCACGCTCGCCCTCTATGGCATAGGTCTGGAGTCGCGCCCCACTGTTTATGTTCAGGACATGCACCTGCTCGAAGGGGAGGATGCCGGCTGCGTCCATGAGCTCGCCATCGAGCGTGATGCTTCCCTCGTAGTCCAGCTTCGCTTCGGTCACCGTAGCGCGGTGGATCTTGGCCCTGAGCATCGTCCTCATGCGCAGTCCCCAGAAAACGAATGCCCTTCCGGCGTCCGGAAGGGCATAGAGAATCCTTCGCTCATTCCCTATGGCCTGTCTCGGTCCGCCCGGATCCGAGCAGTCTTTTGTTTTCGTTTCAGCCGCTGACCGTCCCAGGAGGGATCGGCCGCAACACCAAGTATACCACCGCCGGGCCGGGACTCAGCCCCGGAGGAAATGCTTCTCGGCGCCCTCGAGCGTCGCCAGGACGAGGTCGGCGCCGGCGGCGTCGAGCTCGGCGGCGGGCGTCGTGCCGGTAGCCACGGCCACGGCAATGGCGCCGTTCGCTTTCGCGGCGCGCACGTCGTGAACGGTATCGCCGATCACGAAGACGTCGCTGTGGCGACCGAAGGCGCGCCGGGAGGCCCGGATCGCCTGAGCGATCAGCGTCGCGCGGTCGCCGGTCCTGTCGCCGAAGCCGCCGATCTGGAAGTAGTGCCAGAGCCCATAGTAGCGAAGCTTGATCGCCGCGGAGGTGCGGAAGTTGCCCGTTCCCAGACCAACCGTATGGGCGCGACCGTGGTTCAGGCGCTCCAAAAGGTCCCGCACGCCGGGAAGGACCCGTCCTTGGGAAGCCTTCAGGGTGTGCGGCAGCCTGCGGTAATAGGCGCGTCGGAAGCGCCGCAATTCCTCGCGCAGCGCGCCTTCCTGCAGGCCCGCGGCCTTGAGCGCGTCCTGGATGATCGCCAGGTCGCTGCGGCCGGTGAATTCGATGCCGCGAAAGCCGTCGTCATGCCCCCACAGGGCGCGGAAGGCGGCGCGCATGGCGGCGCTGCCGGCCCCGCCGGTGTTGATCAGTGTGCCATCGATGTCGAAGAGGAAGAGGGCGCGCTGTCCGGCCAACGACGGCTGCGACTATTCGACGGCGTAGCCGGCTTTGATCCAGGCCTCGGTGCCGCCCTCCACGTTGTAGAGATCCTTGAAGCCCACGGCTGCCGCGAATTCAGCGGCCAGAGCGCTGCGCTGCCCCATCTGGCAGATGAAGACGATCTCCCGGTCCTGGGCCAGCTCCGCCTTGCGGGCGATGATCGACATGTGCGGGATGTTGATGGCGCCGGGCACATGCCCGCCGGCGTATTCCGCGGGCGTCCGCACGTCGACGACCTGGACGCCGCCCTGGTCGATCTTCTCCTTCGCCTCCGCGACCGTGATTCGCGTGAACGGCTCGCGTGGGTCCTTGGTGGCCATTTGCCCTCTCCTTACAGGCTCCGTTTTACGCTTCGAGTATAGCAAGGGCCTCGATTAGAGGCGCTGCTCTAGAATCCGAACGTGGCGAGCGAAGCGTCAGGCCTTCGAGTCTCCCTGCGGCCGCTGCGCGCCTGGGAAATCGATTCCCTGGCCGCATCGATACCGGAGACGAGCGCGGCCCAGCTGGCGAACCGATGGCGGGAGCAAACCATGGGCTACCGGGAGCTCCTGGCCGCGGTCATCGGCGGCGAAGTGGTGGGCACGGTCAGCATCGGCGAGAGCGAGAGGCCGCCGCGGTCCCTGCATTTGTTCGCGCTGGAGGTCGCCTCGGCCAGGCGCAATCAAGGCATCGGCGCCGAGATCGTCCGCGGCGTGATCGAGGAGGCGCGGAGGCGCAATCTTCGCCGCGTCTACCTCGAAGTTCGCGTCGATAACCCCGCGCGCAGGCTCTATCACCGCCTTGGGTTCCGCCGCGTGGGTCCGCCCTTCATAAACGCCTGGTGGCGTTACCACGCAGACGGCACCCAGGAGCGCGTGGAGGAGCTGTCTTACCGCATGGTGAAGCGCGTCCGCTAGCGCCGGCGCAACGCGAGACCCGGCTTCAGTGCAAGATGCGGTTTTCGTCCCGCGCGCTCTTCAGATCAATGGGACACCGCAGGATGAATCCTGCGGCTTCCTTTCGAG